>JANNFZ010000077.1:0-7706 GCA_031380375.1 Hyphomicrobiales bacterium | reverse complement strand
CAGACCAATCTGCTGGCCCTCAATGCGGCTGTTGAAGCGGCCCGGGCCGGTGATGCGGGCAGGGGTTTTGCCGTGGTCGCCAATGAAGTGCGGGCCCTTGCCCAGCGGGCAGGCCAAGCCTCCAAGGACATAAAATCACTGATCAGCAATTCCAATACGGAAGTGAAAGATGGCGTGAAACTGGTGAAACAGGCCGGAGTTTCGCTTGCCGACATCACGGCGTCGGTCAAGAAAGTTGCGGGCCTCGTCAGTGAAATTGCCACGGCGACCGAACAACAGTCGTCCGGCATCGAGCAGGTGAGCCGCGCTGTTTCCGGCATGGACCAGATGACGCAGCAAAATGCGGCACTTGTCGAGGAAACCAACGCGGCCCTTCATTCGGCGCAGAACCAGGTCGATGAATTGCGCAAGATGGTATCCTTCTTCCAGACGGGCGAAGGCGAAGAGCATGTCGTGGCACCAGCACTGGCACCACACGTCGAGCCGCCGAACCAGGTGCGCCAGCAATTCCAGGATCTGGCGCGCAAGATGGCAGTGACACGGGGGTCGGCCGCACCCGCCTATGCCCATGATGACTGGAAAGAATTTTAAGCCGGGTCGCAGTCATGGTGCAGCCGCAGAGTGATACCCTGATGCCGGTGGTGACAGCAGAGAGCCTGCTGCGCCGCGCGCTGGTCGCCGACCTCAACCTGCCGGACGAGCATTTCAATTATTTCCGCCTGCTGGCCATGACCCATGCCGGCATCTCGTTGCCGGACTACAAGCGCAACATGGTGTGCCGCCGGGTCTGCAAGCGTTTGGTGACCCTGCAACTCGACAGTTTTGACCAGTATATTCTCTACCTGAAGGGTGACAATGGCCAGGCGGAGATCGAGCATTTCATCAATGCCCTCACCACCAACAAGACCGAGTTCTTTCGCGAGGCCCATCACTTCCGGCATTTCACCAAGACGGTACTTGCACCGGCCAGGGCCCGCCTGGGCAAGGACCCGGGCTTTCGCCTGCGCGTCTGGTCGGCGGGTTGTTCTTCAGGGCAAGAACCCTATTCCATCGCTATGACCATTGCCGACCAGATTCCGGATTTCGCCCGCCATGACATCCGCATTCTGGCTTCCGACATCGATACCGAGATGACGGGCCTTGGCCGCCAGGCCATCTATGCCAGTGAAGAACTGGAACATGTGCCGGAGCGCTTTCTCGAAGCCGTGGAAGGCCGCGTCGGTGTCTCGCGCATTGTCGCACCATTACGTGACCTGATCCGCTTCAATCCCCTCAATCTCAACGGTGCCTGGCCCATGAAGGGGCTGTTTGATGCCGTGTTCTGCCGCAACGTCATCATCTATTTTGACAAACCAACACAAGTTTCGCTTTTTGAAAGATTTGCCCAGGTGCTGGTGCCGGGCGGCCAGCTATACATCGGCCACTCTGAATCGCTCTACAAGGTCAGCACCAGGTTTGAGCCGGTGGGTCAAAGTGTTTACCGGAAGCTTCATTGATGACCATTCGCGTCCTTGTCATTGATGACAGTGCGGTGATCCGCAGCTTCCTGCGCGACGTGCTCACCAGCGACAGCGACATTGAAGTCGTTGGCGTCGCCGCTGATGCCAACGATGCCCGTGCCAAGATCAAGGAATTGCAGCCCGACGTATTGACGCTTGATGTCGAAATGCCGGGTATGGATGGCCTGACCTTCCTTGAACATGTCATGCGCCTCCGGCCCATGCCGGTACTCATGGTGTCTTCCCTCACCCAACGCGGCGCCGAGACAACCTTGCGGGCCCTTGATGCCGGTGCCGTGGACTTCGTGGCGAAGCCCTTGTCCGACGCCGAACAAAGCTGGCAGGATTTCACAGCGGATGTAATCGGCAAGGTTCGTGGCGCTGCACCGGCCCTTGTGCCTTGGGAAAACACCGGCGTTCTCGCCCAGACGGCCGGCCATGCCAGCGTGCCTGGAGATATTATTGCCATCGGCGGATCGACGGGCTCCGTGCCGGTGATCCAGGGCATTCTGAAAGCACTTCCGGTCGAGGTGCCACCCGTTGTGGTGGCCGTGCACATGCCGACGCGCTTCACCGCGCAGTTTGCCGAAAGGCTCAATGGCATTTGTGCAATCACCGTGGCGGAAGCGGGTGATGGCGAAGAACTGTTGCCGGGCCATGCCTATATTGCACCGGGCGGTGCGCATTTGACTTTGCGCCAGGAGGGCACCCGCCTGTTCACGCGGATCGAGCAGGGTCCCCGGGTCAATGGCCACACACCATCGGTTGATGTGTTGTTTGAATCGATTGCCAACGTCGCGGGCAAGAGGGCCACGGGCCTGGTGCTCTCTGGCATGGGCCGCGATGGTGCCTTGGGCCTGCTCGCCATGCGCCAGGCGGGGGCATTGACCGGATGCCAGGATGAAGGTTCATGCCTGATCTATGGCATGCCGAAGGCCGCCAAGGACGCCGGCGCCGTGATGTCGGAAGTGCCGCTCGCCAGGCTCGCGGCTTTCGTCATGCGCAATCCGGTTGGGCGCTGACCATGCAGGACAGCGAGCGCCGCACCCACTATGATTCTCTGGCCAAGGCCATGGCCATCTGGATTTTTGCCGGCGATTACTACGTCACTTCGCGGCCTGATCAATTCCTCACCACCATTCTCGGGAGCTGTGTCGCCGTTTGCATGCGCGATCCCCAGGTGGGCTGCGGCGGCATGAACCATTTCCTCCTGCCGGAGGGCGATGAACAGCATCCGGAATTTCCAAGTCTCGCACTGCGCTATGGCAGCTATTCGATCGAGCGTCTGGTCAATGCCATCATTTCCCGTGGCGGCAAACGCGAAAACATCGAGGCCAAGGTTTTTGGCGGGGCCAATGTCATGGCACAGAGCAATCCCGTGGGCTCGCGCAATGTCGATTTCATCGAACACTATTTTGCCCGCGAAGGCTTGCGCATTGCCGCTGCCGACTTGCGTGGGACCACCGCCCGGAAACTCCGCTATTATCCGGTTTCAGGGCGCGCCCAGGTTTCCGAAGTCAGGGACAGTGAGGGCGTTGCAGCCTTCCTTGCCGAGCGCAATATCGGCGAGAAAATCGCCAGGTCCGAAGGCGGCATCGAAGTCTTCTGAGAAGTCACGTCCCGCAGAATGTGCGGGCCACAATTTCATCAGGCAGCGGGGCAAGCTCGAAATCCTCGAATGCGGCATCGGCGACGAAGGGATTTTGCAGCGCCGCCACCAGCCGCTGGAAAGGTGCAAGTTCCCCCTGGTCGGCAGCGCGGATCGCTTCCTCGACCCGGTGATTGCGGGCAATGATGACGGGATTGGACAATTCCATGGCCGGAAGGTCTACGGTTCCCGTCAATGCAACGCGCTCGCGCCAACTTGTCAGTGTTGCATCTGCCACTGCCGCATCATTGAACAGTTTGCGCAAAGCCAATTCTGGTTTATCTGCAGCGACTTGCGTGAGGCGCCTGAAAAACAGCGTGAAGTCAACTCCGCCTGTCATCAAATGCGTCAGCATGTTGGCTATGAAGGTGCCATCACTGTCATGGGGGCCTGCAAGGCCGAATTTTAGCCGCATGCCGGATTCAAAATGCCGTTCGAAATCAGGCATGAAGCGTTCAAGCTCAGACGTTGCCAGGGCAATCGCTGCGTCGCGCTCTTCGTGCAGCAACGGCAACAGGCTTTCGGCAAGGCGCGTCAGGTTCCACAGGGCCATGGCGGGTTGCTTGTCCCAAGCATAGCGGCCGAACTGGTCAATCGAGGAAAACACCTTCTGCGGATGAAAAGCGTCCATGAAGGCACAAGGACCATAGTCAATCGTTTCACCGGCAACCGACATGTTGTCGGTGTTCATCACGCCATGGATGAAACCAACGCACATCCAGCGCGCCACCAAATTGGCTTGTCGTGCAATGACGGCGCGCAGGAAGTCGCGGTAAAGTTCAGGGCCGGAAATTTCGGGATAGTTCCGGGCAATTTCACGGTCGGCGAGTGCTGCAAGATCAGCGCGTGTGCCATTGACGGCGGCAAATTGAAATGTGCCCACACGCACATGGCTGAGCGCCACGCGGGTCAAGACGGCACCGGGTTCGGAGACCTGGCGGTGCACGGGCTCTCCCGTGGCGACAACGGCAAGCGACCGCGTTGTCGCAATGCCAAGTCCCGCCATGGCTTCGCTCACAATATATTCCCGAAGCATCGCACCCAGCGTGGCACGACCATCGCCATTGCGCGAAAAGGGCGTGGGACCGGAACCTTTCAGATGCAGGTCGAAGCGTATGCCGTCAGGTGCCAGCCATTCACCGGCAAGGAGTGCGCGGCCATCACCGAGCAACGGAGCCCAGCCGCCGAACTGATGCCCACTATAAGCCATGGCCAGAGGTGCTGCATCAGGCAACGGGGCATTGCCCGAAAGCGCGGCGAGCGCTTGGTCACCGGCAAACCATGCTGCATCAATGCCGAGTTTTTTTGCCAAAGCGTCATTGCGGACAATCCAGCGCGGGCGGGGAACCGGAGACAGCGCAATGGCCCGGTGAAACAGTTGGGGCAACGCGCCATAGGTCGTGGCAAAGCCCACCACCTATTTTCCTTTGAGCCAATTCAGATTGGGATGTGGAATGGGCTCTTTCGCCGTGAACAAATAGCGCCGGAAAATCTCGCCATAGCCGTTCATGGTGTAGCCGTTGTTCTTGGCCAACAACTCCTGCTTCACGCCACGGTAATAGGCGGGCAGCTTGTACCACGGCAGCGTCGGTTTCGTGTGATGGGCCACATGCAGGTTGTTGTTGAGGAACAGCAGTGACCAGAAAGGCGAAGCCTCGACGATGATGGTGCGGTGGTCCACTTCCGCTTCCGCCTGGTGCTCGCAATAGGAACGCACCAGCGCCAGCGACACACCCGGATAGGCGACAAGCAGAATATACTGCCAAAGCGGCATGCCGGCGATGGCGACAACAAAAATGATGGTGATGGCGCATGACAGCGCAAACAGGGCCCAGGCAACTTGCATCTGTCGGTTGCGACGCGGCGCATCAGCCAAATCCGCCGACCAGAAACGGCAGACACTCACCAATGGTCCAATGAGCATGCGGCCGCCCAGCGTCTGGTTGATCTGGAACGCGAGGCGCTTCAGCCCCGGCATGTGCGCCCAGTCATCGGGCAGCAGGTAGAAGGATTCAGGATCATCGACCGGGCAGGTGAGGTGCAGGTCATTGTGGTGCTTCAAATGCGTGTCGCGGTAGCGTCCGAATGGAATCCACAGGGCGGGCGTCACGAACACCAAAGCTTCATTGACCAGGCGGTTGCGCGTCGGGTGGCCATGCAGCACTTCATGTTGCAGCGAACTGTGCAGCGCCGTGAAATAGGCCCCCAGGGCCAAGATCACATACCAGGGCAGGAAGGCGTGAAACCACACCAAAAGCCCGAGGATGGCATAGGTGACGACAATCAGGCCGATGGTCGGCCACTCTATGGAACGGGATCGGGTCTGGGTGTTGCTCATGCTGGGCCTGAGAATACCAAATTCCGGTCGCTTGGGGCAATTTCAATGAATTCACCAGCCTCAGGCTTGTCTCAGTGCCACGGGCATGGCCAAATGCCCTGATGATTGCCACTTTGCCGATGTATGACTGGCCGGAAATTCAGGCCGACCATGACCGCTTTTGGGCGGCACTGGCCCGCGAAATGGGTGTTTCCGTACCCCTGTCGCGGGACAGTGACTTCACGGCGGCGTGGGCGCGGCCGGACCTTTTGTTGAGCCAGACTTGCGGTTATCCCTTCACGCATCATTATCGGGGCAAGCTGAAAATTGTGGCGACACCCCACTATAAAGCAGAAGGCTGCGAAGGCCCGCGCTATTCGAGCTTCATTTTTGCCCGCGGGATGAGGTCTCTTAAGGATTTTCGTGGGGGTAGAGCCGCCGTCAACACGCCCGATTCCATGTCGGGCATGCTGG
Organism: Hyphomicrobiales bacterium; assembly: GCA_031380375.1. Lineage (GTDB taxonomy): Bacteria > Pseudomonadota > Alphaproteobacteria > Rhizobiales > Aestuariivirgaceae > Aestuariivirga. The sequence goes on along the minus strand of JANNFZ010000077.1, from coordinate 1,768 downwards.
CCCTGAAGGCGGTGTTTGCAGAATACGCAACAGCGGGGAAGTTTTTCGGCAGCGTTGTCGAAAGCGGCGGTCATGTGGCGTCCATGGTGATGGTCCGGGACGGCAAGGCCGATGTCTGTGCCATTGATGCGGTTTGCGTGGGCCTGGCGCGGCGCTATCGCCCTGAGTTGCTCGAAGGGCTGGTGGAGATTGCAAGATCGCCTCTGGTGCCCGGCTTGCCTTTTGTCACCATCGCCGGGGACGTGCGTGACTTGCAAGATGCGCTCTCAGCCGTCTTTGCCGATGAAGCTTTGGCACCGGCGCGTGATCGTTTGCTGCTGAAAGGTTTTTCGATTCTTGATGCCAGCGACTATGACGCCATCCTTGACCTTGAGGCAGGCATCAAAGCCAAAGGTGGATTGACGCTGCTTTAAGTCACTGATTTTTTGGCCAGGAACTCCGGCGTGTCCCAGCCCCTCGTCTCGAGAATGCGGGCCAGCGCGTCAGCGGCATCGAAAACTTCGGTGAAGCTGTTGTAGAGCGGCGCAAAGCCGAAGCGAATGCTGTCCGGGCTGCGGAAATCGCCGATGATCTTCTGGGCGATCAGCGCCTGCATGACGGCATAGCCTTCCGGGCAATGGAAGGACACGTGCGATCCCCGCCCATCGGGATTGCGTGGGCCTGCAAGCTTCAAGCCAAATTTGCCGCAATTTGCTTCAACACAATCAATGAAGGTTTGGCACAGGCCTTGTGATTTTTTTTGTAAAGCTTTCATGTCAACATCGGCCCAGGTGTCGAGGGCCGCATCAAGCGCCACCATGGAAAGCATGGCTTGTGTGCCGCATTGCTGCCTGACCATGCCTTCGCCCGGTTGCCATTCCAGCGCAAATGAAAAGGGCTTGGCATGGCCCCACCAACCGACGAGTGCAGGCTCGGCTGTTGCTTGCAGGCGGGGATGCACAAAAACAAAAGCTGGCGCGCCCGGTCCGCCATTCAAATATTTATAGGTGCAGCCAATGGCGAAATCGGCATCCGATCCCATGAGATCAACCGGAATTGCACCAGCCGAATGGGCAAGGTCCCAGATCACCAGAGCACCATGGGAATGGGCCTTGGCGATCACCGCCTTCATGTCGTGGCGGCGGGCCGTGCGATAGTCGACTTCGGTGATCATCACCACGGCAATATCGTCGGTGATGGCGTCGAGCACGGCTTCAGGTGCCACGGTCTTGAGCTGATGGCCATCGGCAAGAAAGCGGTTGAGGCCTTGCGCCACATAGAGGTCGGATGGGAAATTGCCGCTGTCACTCAAGATGATTTTGCGGTCCCGGCGCAGTGCCAGTGCCGCCGTCAGCACCTTGAAGAGATTGATCGAGATCGTGTCTGCCACGATCACATTGCCAGGCCCACCACTGACGAGACGCGCGATCTTGTCACCCGTCACGCGCGGCAACTGGAACCAGCCATGCTTGTTCCACGAGGTGATCAAGTCTTGTGCCCATTGCACCGAAACCGCATACGCCACCCGCTCGGGCACGGATTTGGGCATCAAGCCAAGCGAATTGCCGTCGAGATAGATCATGCCGTCAGGGATGACATAGCGCTCACGGAGATGCCGGAGCGGATCAGCCTCGTCCCGTTTCAGGCAGTCATTGCGCGTCATCGTCATCTGAAAGCACCCTATCAAGCTCAAGCCTTGATGCGGGCATTGGCAGGATCAATGAGCGGCTGCAAGTGGGGTGTTGCTTTCACAGTTTCCTTGGCCACCACAAGTTCATAGGACCCCGCC
>JANNFZ010000047.1:0-4609 GCA_031380375.1 Hyphomicrobiales bacterium | reverse complement strand
CCGAATGGGAGTATTCGGCCCGTGCCGGCACGACGACGGCCTATGCGACCGGCAAGACGATTACGAAGAAGCAGGAGAACTTCGACAGTTCGGGAACGGTTGAAGTTGGGCAGTTTGCGGCGAACGGGTTCGGCCTATACGACATGCACGGCAATGTCTGGGAATGGGTACGGGATTGCTATGTCGATTCATACAAGGATGCACCACTGGATGGTTCCTCAATCAAAGACAGCAACGGCTGCTGGCGCATAGTCCGCGGCGGCGCATGGTACGGCTTCCCTGATTGGCTCCGCTCGGCGAACCGCTTCCGGTACCGACCAGAGTTCCGCGTCAACTATCTGGGTTTCCGTCTTGCCAGGACCCTTTGATGTTCTGCATCTTTGGCTCTTTGCCTCTTGGGGGGTGGAGGGGGATTGATTGAGCCACTCGTGGCGCAGTGTCCTGTTGTAGCGCTCGATGTAGGCATTCTGCTGCGGCTGCCGGACTGGATGTGCATCAGCGCGATGCAGGCTTAAATGGATTGCCTTAAGTTTTGCGCCGCGTGCGCGTTCCCGACAGGCTTTCGCCCTTGCGGTTTTTCAATCCGCCGCTGCCGTATTGCTTGGTGAACTCGGCTTCGTTGCCATCAGCGAGAAGACGCGCCTGATTTATCCAGCGCTCGCGCTTGATGCGGCCGCCGAATTTCAGATGATCGTCAACCCAGGCAATTTCCGTCGCCGTCCAATCAGCAACCTGGTCGAAATGGAAGAAGCCAAGACCATGCAGGACTTTTTCATTCTTCGGGCCAATGCCGCTGATGCGTTGCAGGTTGTCGGCCTTGCCGCCACGGGCCGCAGCGATGCCCTTGGGCTTCCGCGTCTTGCCGGCCGCCGCATCGCGTTCTTCCTGTTCCGCTGAGATGAGTGTTGCAGCAGTTTCGGGTGCTCTGGCTGGCCTTGCGCCTTCTCCACCCGTGCCATAAAGCTGAGCAAATTCACTTTCGTTGCCAGCCGCCAGCAGCCGCGCCTGGTTGATCCATTCCTCGCGGGTGATGCGGCCGCCAAATTGCAAATGGTCGTCAACCCAATTGACCTGCTCGGTGGTCCAGGAGGCAATTTGGTCGAAGTGGAAAAAACCAAGCGCGTGCAATATTTTTTGGTTTTTCGGACCAACACCGCTGATGCGCAACAGATTATCAGGCTTGCCGCTGCGGGCCGCAATGATGCCTTTGGGACGCGACATGCGCGGTGCCATGGCCAGAGGTGCTGCCACCGCAACAGGCTTTGCTGCTGGTGCAACAGGACGCTTGATTTCTTCAGGCACGGGTGCGGGAGTTGCGACAGCCAGAACCGGTCGTTCGTCGGCACCAAACAATTTGTTGAGCAGACAGCCGATGCAACAGCCGACGACAAAGAAGCCCAGCATCCACAGGGCGAGTTCAATGAGATAGTGAAGCATTTCTGTTTCCCGCCCTATTGGTCACTGACTGTTTCGCAGGTGCGCCACCCGACATAGATGCCGATGGCAAGGGCCGCCAGCATCCATACCCAATGGTTTTCAAGGAGGATCCACGTGTCGTGCCAATTGAAGAAGTCTTGCATCGCCATTCCCCCTATTGATTCGTGACATTCAGTTCGACACGGCGGTTGACCGACCAGGCTTCTTCGCCAGAGCTTCGGTCAACAGGCATGGTTTCGCCATAGCCCTTGAACGACAGCCTGTCTGCCGCAACGCCCGCCTCTTCCAGCAGATCGAGAACTTTCGCGGCCCGGCGGGCCGAAAGATCCAAGTTGTAGGCTTCGGCGCCACGTTCGTCAGCATGGCCGCCAAGTTCAATGGTGATGCTGGCGCAGCGCGGGTCCTTGAGAACGGCCGCGTATTGGTTGACCGACAATGCGAATTTCTTGGCGAAATCCGTGGTGTCATAGTCAAAGCGCATGGGGAATACAGCGCTGACACGGTTCAAAAGCCCCAAGCAATCATAAGGTGGCGGTTGCTTCACTTCGACACCTTTGGCAACAACACTGACCTCGGCTGCCGAGGCATCATCCTGGGTGCGGCCATGACGGTCGGTTGATTGCGCCAAAACATCGTAGGTGCCGGGCACCAGTGGCTGACTGAGGGCAAGCGTCCAGTTGCCGCCACCGTCGCTGGTGAGCCCGCTGCCGGGTACGGCAAGTTCAGCTGTGACATTCAATGATGACATAATCACTTTGAATCCAATGGCATTTTTCTCATCCCATGTGCCTGTAATCGTGGCAGGTGACTGATCCCCCGCGAATGCCGTGACGGTGGGTGCGGCGGGCTGCGTGCCGTCGATTTCCAGCTCAGCGACGGTTGTGTCCTTGCTGGAGATCCCGGCTGCGTTGCTGGCCGTGGCAACCACGTCATAGGTGCCGTCCTTCAAGGCCGTTGACGGGAAAAGGCTCCAGTTTCCGCTTGCATCACTGCGCAAGTTGGCATCCTTGCCGAGTTCATAGATTTTGCCGTTGACGGCCACCGTGAGGCCCGTTGCTTCCGCTGCGGGCCATGTGCCCTTGATGATCGGCGCGCCCGAGAGATCAAGCTGCTTTGTGACAGTTGGGGCGGCTGGTGCTGTGGCAATCGGTTGCTCCACCACGAGTGCGGGGGCTGGTGGCGGTGGTTCGGCAACGATGATGGCATTCTCAGCCGTAAACGTTATGGCATTGCCCGCCACGTCATTGAGGGTGAAATCGACGTTGTAAGAACCCGGCGCAAACTTGCGGGAAGGCGCAAAGGTGAAGTTGCCCTTGCCGTCCGAGCGCAAGGCGGCGCCGAGGTTCAGGGTGTATTTCATGCCGTCCACTGTTGCCACGAAACTCTTGGTATCGGCCTCGTCGAATGTCCCGGTGAGCGGCAATGCACCAGTTGGTGCGGCGGCAAGGGTTGGTGCTGCCGGGCCAGTTTTATCCGGCGGCGGTGGTGGTTCTGCGACGACAATGGCATTTTGAGCTGTAAGCGTTGTGGCATTGCCTGCCGCATCTTTGAGGGCGAAATCAACATTGTACGAGCCCGGCGCAAACTTGCGGGAGGGCGCAAAGGTGAAGTTGCCCTTGCCGTCCGATCGCAAGGCGGCACCGAGGTTCAGGGTGTACTTCATGCCGTCCACGTTCGCCACGAAGCTCTTGGTATCGGCTTCGTCGAATGTCCCGGTGATTGGCAGCGAAGCAGCGGGATTGGCCGCAAGCGCCGGTGCTGTCGGGCCTTTCGTATCAGGCGGTTCCGGGACAACAATTGCGTCCGGCGCTGGCAGTGTTGTGACATTGCCGGCGGCATCGTTGAGCGTGAAATCGACCGTGTATTTGCCGGGCGCAAACGTGTCCGTGGGCGCGAAGCTAAAGCCGCCTTTACCGTCTGCTGCAAAGCCTGCATCGCCAAGCGCATATTCGTGGCCATCGACTTTGGCTGTGAAACGTGTCGTATCGGCCATGTCATAGGTGCCGGTGATGGCATAGGGCCATGGCGCATCAGGTGCGGTGGCGGCGATGACAGGTGCCGCAGGGGCGCGTGTATCAGGCAGTTTGACAGTTATTTTGCCGGGGTCATCGGTTGCCATGGTCCTTGTGCCGCCATCTGTCACCTCGGCCGTAATGTCGTAGGCGCCATCATCAAGCGGCTTAACGAGCTTGAGGACCCAATTGGCACCATTGGTGGTGAGTTCGGTGCTTGTACCGGCGATGTAAGTGGTACCTGCGACCGTTACGGCCAGGGTTTTGGCCACATCATCGGGCCAAGTGCCCTTGATTTCAGGCGTTGCGGTGTCCGTGGTCAGTGATTCGACCGTGGGGGCCACAAGTTTTGGGGGTATCACAACCTGTGCGACGGTTTTCACCGTCCGCACACCATAGACATCGCGCACCGCCGCCACGGCGGCATCGACAGCCTCCTGGCTTGTTGCAGTTCCGGACACTGTTGCATCGCGTCCGGCAAAGTCCAGCACAGCCCATTGGGTGGAATCACTGGTCTGAAGTGCGGCGAGCGCCCTGGCTGAAACGTCATTTTTCAGTTTTTCGGTGGTCAGATAGGTGGCGGCAAGGAGTGGCAGGCCAACGCCAACCAAGGCCCAAGGCACCCATTTCAGAGGGCGGCAAGTCTTCATTTCAGGATTCTCCCCGGTAAAATTGGTTCGCTGTCCTGGCTTCGAAAGATTTATCCGATACAGCCGACATGAACTTGAATATCAACCACTTGTTAGCATTTGATCGGCGTATTGGCTATGGCCGGGGACGGCGTTATGCCCGGAAAATGGCGGTTTTCCGCAGCATCTCTGGCGCGTCCACAGGACTGTGGCTCTGCTGCCACATGTGGCGATTTTCTGGCCGGAAAGCGGCCTTGTTCGTTGACGTTAACAGGTGAAGCAGCGAGAAGGTTCCTGTGTGCGATGAATCGTGCATTGCCCACCCAATTTTCTTGCAGGGGATCGGGGGGTTAATTTAACTCCAAAGTTTGGGAGAAACCAAATGAACGTTATGAAGCTTGCTCTTCTCGGTACGGCGGCACTTGCTGCTGTTTCGGTTAGCGCCCGCGCAGACGATCTGTCGGCCCTCAAGGCCCAGATCGAAGCGCTCAACAGCCGCATTTCCCAGCTCGAAACCGCTCCTTCGGTTCC
>JANNFZ010000011.1:0-5444 GCA_031380375.1 Hyphomicrobiales bacterium | reverse complement strand
GGAAGCCGAGCCGCAAGCCCGGAAAAAGGGTTTTTGAGAGCGAGCCCACGTAGATGACGCGGCCGGCATCATCGAGTGATTTGAGAGCGGGGCAAGGCTCGTTCACGTAATTGGTTTCGAACTCATAGTCGTCTTCGATGATGAGAAAATTCTTCTCGCCGGCTTTTTTGAGCAGCGCCATGCGCCGTTCCAGCGGCATGGTCACGGTGGTCGGAAACTGGTGGCTTGGCGTTGTGAAGACAAGATCGAGCTCATCAAGCTGCGACGAGACGACCAATCCCTTGTCGTCAACCGGCAGAAGTGTGAGACGATCGGTCTTCAGCATGAACATGTTGCGGGCATCGGTATAGCCGGGGTCTTCCATGCCGAGCCGGGTTGCGCGGTCGACCAGCAATTCAGTGAGAAGATAGAGGGCGTTCTGGGCACCCAGCGTGATGAGGATTTCCTCGTCGCTCGCCATGATGCCGCGGCGCGGCAGGATGCGGCGGCGGATCTGTTCAACAAGCAGCGGGTCATCAAAAGCCCAGCTGTCATTTGTCCAGGTGCCGAGCCATTTCTTGCCAAGGGCCTGTCTGGTGCATTCGCGCCATTCGGCAAGCGGAAACAGTGTGTGGTCAACCTGGCCATAGATGAAAGGAAACGGGTAGTCTTGCCAGTTGAGCGGCTTCACCTGGTTTTCCTGCAGCGATGGCCGCGATTTGAAGGAACGGCTGACGTCGGCGGTTTTTGCTGTTGATGTCTTGACCTTTGGCTGCCGCACCGAAGACATGGTGTCTTCCGCGGCCTTGGCGGAAACATAATAGCCCGAGCGCTCGCGGGCCACGAGATAGCCATCATCGAGCATGCCTTGATAGGCCAGCACCACGGTGTTGCGTGACACGCCGAGAGATTTGGCCATCTTGCGCGTCGAAGGGATGGGCTCCGATTGGTCCAGATTGCGGTCGAGTATGGCGGAAACGAGCGCTTCACGGATCTGGCCCTGCAGGCTGGAATATTCGCCGCGTTTCAGATGGATGAGCCAGTCGCGCATGGTCAATGGTTCCGGATAAAGACAAGTCTGGACCTATCATAGGGCCAAGGATGGCTTAGTGTGAACAGCGACATGTATTGGCTGTTGTGCGCGGCCCGCATGTGTAAGCTGTCCCATGAACGAGACCTGAGTCACATGAGCCAACCTGTCGTCGATACCCAGATCAAGACCTGGGACGAGATCAAGACCACGACTTGCTACATGTGCGCCTGCCGCTGCGGCATCAAAGTCTATCTGAAAGACGGCACCGTCAAATACATCGAAGGCAATGCCGCGCACCCCGTGAACAAGGGCGTCATTTGCGGCAAGGGTGCAGCGGGCATCATGCAGCATTATTCGCCGGCTCGCCTGTCGAAGCCGCTGATGCGGGTCGGCGAACGCGGCAAGGGTGAATTTCGCGAGATCGAATGGGAAGAGGCGCTGCGCACCGCCACCTTGTGGCTGTCGGAAGTGCGCAACACGGACCCGAAAAAACTGGCGTTCTTCACCGGCCGTGACCAGTCACAAAGCCTGACGGGCTGGTGGGCATCGCAATTCGGCACGCCGAACTATGCAGCCCATGGCGGCTTCTGCTCGGTCAACATGGCGGCGGCCGGGCTCTATACTTATGGCGGTTCCTTTTGGGAATTCGGCGAACCTGACTGGAACCACACCAAGTATTTCCTGCTCTTTGGTGTCGCCGAAGACCATGCCTCGAACCCCATCAAGATGGGGCTTGGCAAATTAAAGCGGCGCGGCGTCAAGATTGTTTCGATCAATCCCGTGAAGACCGGTTATTCGGCGATTGCCGATGAATGGGTTGGCATTCGTCCGGGCACCGATGGATTGTTCGTTGGCGCACTCATCCATGTGCTGCTGTCGGCACAGAAGATTGACGGTGAATATCTGTCACGCTTCACCAATGCACCGTGGCTCATCGGTGAAAATCCGGGTGGCCCTGACGATGGGCTGGTATTGCGCAATCCTTCCGGCACGCCGCTTGTCTATGATCCGCAAACCCATTCCACCAAAGTGTCCGGCACCTATGGCATCAATCCGCCGCTCATGGGGCGTTTTGCGCTGGCCGACGGACGCAAGGCGGTCACATCCTTCACGCTGATTGCCGAACGTTTCCTCAGCGACGAATATGCGCCGGAAAATGTCAGCGAACGTTGCGGTGTTCCGGTGGAAACGATCCGGCGCATCGCCTCGGAACTGGCCCATACGGCCTTTGAGGAAGCGATCGAGCTTGATATTCCGTGGACGGATTATCTCGGACGGCAGTATGCGACAACACGGGGGCGGCCCGTGGCCATGCACGCCATGCGTGGCATTTCCGCCCACTCCAACGGCTTCCACACCTGCCGCACCATCCACATTTTACAGATCATTTTGGGCTCCATCGATTGTCCGGGAGGCACGCGCTACAAGCCGCCGTTTCCCAAACCCATTCCGCCCGGCGTGCGGCCAGCGGGCAAGCTCGGGCAGGTGAAGCCCAACATGCCGCTGCCTGGGCCGCCGCTTGGCTTTGTCACCTCGCCGGAAGACCTGCTGGTTGATGAACAGGGCACGGCGCTGCGCATCGACAAGGCGTATTCCTGGGAAGCACCGCTTGCCGCCCATGGCCTCATGCACATGGTCATCAACAACGCCGCCAAGGGTGATCCCTACGCCATCGATGTGTTGTTCATGTATATGGCCAACATGAGCTGGAACTCGGCCATGAATGTGCCGGACACCATGGCGGCCCTCACGGCCAAGCGCGCTGACGGGGAGTACCAGATCCCGCACATCATCTATTCCGACGCCTATGCCTCGGAGATGGTCAGTTATGCCGATCTCATTTTTCCGGACACCACCTACCTCGAACGCTGGGACTGCATCTCGCTTCTCGACCGGCCGATCTCGGAAGCGGATGGTCCAGCCGATTCCATTCGTCAGCCCGTTGTGCAGCCGGACCGTGATGTCAGACCCTTCCAGGATGTGCTGATCGATTTGGGCTTTCGTCTTGGCTTGCCCGGCTTGACTAAGCCTGACAGCACGCCCCGCTATCCCGGTGGATATCCTGATTATATTGTGAACCACGAACGCGCACCGGGGCTTGGTCCGCTGGCGGGCTTCCGTGGTCCTGATGGCCGGGCTGCGGGCCGGGGTCCGGTCAATCCCAAACAGCTTGAGCGCTATATCGAGAACGGCAGCTACTGGTACCAGGAACTACCGGACCGCATGAAATACTATCGCCATGTGAACTGGGACTATCTCGACTGGGCGACATTTTTCGGTTTTCTTGGGCGGCCTGATCCGATCATCCACCAACTCTATTCCGAACCCTTGCAGAAATTCCGCCTGGCAGCGCGCGGACATGGTGCCGTTACACCACCACCTGAACACCGGGCACGGGTCGAGACGTATTTCGATCCCATTCCCTTTTGGTATGCGCCATTCGAGGAAGCGCAAGTTAGCGACACGGAATTTCCCATGCATGCCATCACGCAACGGCCCATGGCCATGTATCATTCCTGGGGTTCGCAGAACACCTGGCTCAGGCAAATTCTCGGGCGCAACTGGCTCTATCTGCACCGCGCCCGTGCTGCAAAGCTCGGCATCGCGGAAGGTGATTGGGTCACTGTCACATCCCATCACGGAGTGATCAAAGGCCAGGCCAAATTGATGGATGGACAGAACGAAGACACGGTGTGGACGTGGAATGCCATTGGCAAACGGTCGGGAACCTGGGGTCTCGATGCTGATTCTCCGGAGGTAAAAAAAGGTTTTCTGCTCAACCACTTGATTAGTGATCTTCTGCCGGAACGCGAAGGTGGTTTCCGCTATTCGAACAGTGATCCTGTCACCGGGCAGGCGGCCTGGTATGACCTTCGCGTGCGCGTTGAAAAAGCTGCCAACCAGTCAGCGGAAACGACACCGCAATTTGGGCCGTTGAAGGCGCTGGGAGCCCGGAAATGACATCATACCCTGCCACCACGCAAAAAAAACTCGGCCTCGTCATCGACCTTGATACCTGTGTCGGCTGCCAGGCTTGTGCCACGTCCTGCAAGGAATGGAATTCGCAAGGTGTCTCAGCCCCCCTGACTGATGCCCGTCCGCGCAGTGCCGAACCCATGGGCACATGGTTGAACCGCATCCATGGCTATGAAGTCGAGGAAGAAGGCAGAGCCGATTCCCGCATCGTGCATTTTCCGCGCTCGTGCCTGCATTGTGAGGAACCTGCCTGCGTCACCGTTTGCCCGACAGGGGCATCCTACAAGCGGGCTGAAGACGGCATTGTGCTGGTCAATCCTGAAACCTGCATTGGCTGCAAGCTCTGTTCCTGGGCCTGTCCCTATGGGGCGCGGGAATATGATTACAGTTCCGGCGTGATGAAGAAGTGCACGTTGTGTGTTGACCGCATTTACAATGAAAATTTCGAACCCGAGGACCGCGTGCCGGCCTGCGTCAAAGCCTGCCCGACAGGGGCCCGCAGTTTCGGCGATCTTGGTGATGCCAATTCCGATGTGTCGAAACTCGTGAAGGAACGCGGCGGCTACGACCTCATGGGCGACATGGGTTACAAGCCTACCAACAAGTATCTGCCGCCACGGGCGCGCCGTGACACGCCAATGCCGCACATTGAAGCTTTGCCGAAATCCGATGGCTCGGCGCTGGAGAAGCTTTTTGTATGGGCCGACAAATTGATGTCATCGTCGAAGGCAAGTGCAGCGGCAAATCCAGTTGATGCGGCTGACAAGCTGGAAGGATAATTTGAATGCGCCACAAGTCCCCACCCCTAGCCCCTCCCCGCAGAGCAGGGAGGGGTAAGATGACCGGGGTGGACTCCCTACACTCACCCCTCCCCAATCTTTGGGGAGGGGAAGGGGTGGGGCCGATACAATGAACCCGGCCTATTCCGTCATCCTCTTTACGACCTCGTCGGGTGCTGGCTACGGGCTGCTTGCTTTGCTTGGGCTGGTCGGCGTGCAACACGGACCTGCCTCGTCAATTGCATTTGCACTCACGGCGCTGTTCATGGCACTCGCGCTTGTCACCATTGGCCTCCTGTCCTCGACATTTCATCTGGGCCACCCGGAGCGCGCTTGGCGGGCGCTTTCGCAATGGCGTTCATCCTGGCTTTCACGGGAAGGCGTTGCGGCGGTCGCCACCTATCCGGTGGCGCTGGGGTTTGGCGGGGTGTGGTCTGGATTGCTTGATGCGCCGAAATTGATTGCGCCCTTGGGCGTTGCGACAGCCGCGATGTGTGCCATCACGGTCATCTGCACGGGCAAGATCTATTCGACCTTGAAGACCATTCCGCAATGGCATCATCCCCTGACGGTGCATGTCTATCTCGCCTTTGCACTGGCGACAGGTGCCGTGCTGCTCGCCGTCATCGCAACGGTGTTCGGACGGTTTCAACCCTTTCAAATCTATCTCGCTCTGG
>JANNFZ010000008.1:0-4237 GCA_031380375.1 Hyphomicrobiales bacterium | reverse complement strand
CGGATATGGCGCACAGCTGACGGCCATGGTGGTGTTCTACATCATCATGTCGCTGTGGTTCCATTTCTACCGCTACCAGTATGTGCGGCGCGGTGACCAGTTCACCATGCCGTGGCCGAAACCCAAGGGTTACTGAGAGCGAACAAAATTGGTGTGGCCCGCCGGGATTTGGCGGGCCATATTCATTTCAATATGAGCATTTTCCAAACCATACTCGGCGGACTTGTCGCGGCGGCACTGGTGTTCGTGTTTTTCCGGCGCGAGGTTGCGCGGCGGAACCGGGCAGCGGGCCAAGTCACAACACTTTTTGCCGATGTCGCGGCATTGCTGGATAACCCTTCGCGCAAGCCGGGCGACAGCGCCGGAAGCTGGACGCTGACGGGGCGTTGGGGAGGGGCGGACTTTCAGTTCACGACCATTGTCGACACACTGGCGGTGCGCAAACTGCCGGTGCTGTGGTTGATGTTGACACTGCCAAGGCCACAAAAAATTCCCGCAACAATTGACATGGTGATGCGCCCGGCAGGCCCCACGACGTTTTCAAAGTTTGATTTCCTGCCCCACGGCCTTGCCTTGCCATCGGGATTTCCCGTGGAGGCGGTAATCCGCAGTGATGGCGAAAGGGCCCATGTTCCCGACGCCATGGCAGCGGCATTGCCGGTCTTCCTCAAGTGGCACGGCAAGGAGCTTTTGCTCTCACCCAAAGGCCTGCGCATGGTGCTGCGCTTGGCAGAGGCCGAGCGGGGGCGCTATGTCGTGTTGCGGGAGGCGCGTTTTGACGGAACACACATCACGGCGGACATGGCGCAGGAGGCCATGACGGTATTGCTGCAATTGGAAAAAGACTTGAAAACATGACAGCGCAACCCACCAACCCATACAAGGTACTTGCGGCGGCCCTCGTTCCCGGTGCCGGACATGTGTTGCTGGGACAGGCGCAGCGCGGGCTGATGTTCCTGTTCTTCATGATCATCCTCGGTTGGGTGAGCACCAAAGTGATGCCCGCCGAGGCGAGCTTTATCGGGCGGCACATTGGTGGTGTGTTCATCTATGGCATTTCGATCCTCGATGCCTACAAGACAGCGCGCCTGGCCTTTGAGACATGGCGCATGGCGCAGCACAAGGACGACAAGGCGGAATGAGTGGTGGCCTGCTTTGCATTGGCGAATGCATGGTGGAACTGGCGGATGCCGGAGGCGGCCTGCTGCGCAAAGGTTTTGCCGGCGATACATTCAACACCGCCTGGTATGCACGACGGTTGTTGCCTGCCGGTGTTTCTGTTTCCTATCTCTCGGCGGTGGGTGACGATGCGCTGTCGGCGGAGATGCTGGGTTTCATGGCGCAGACCAACATCGACACACAGTTTGTGCGAAAAATTCCGGGCCGGTCGCCGGGGCTCTATCTCATTTCCTTGAAAGACGGCGAGCGCAGCTTTTCCTATTGGCGCGGTGAATCCGCGGCAAGGCAGTTGGCGGCGGACCGCGGTCATGTGCGGAAGGCCTGCGCTGCGGCCGACATGATTTATCTTTCAGGGATCACTTTGGGCATTCTGCCACCTGATGACGGAGCGTTCCTGCTCGATGAACTTGCGGGTTGCGGCAAGTTGGTGGCTTTTGATCCCAACTATCGGGCAAGGCTTTGGGCGGGGCGTGCCGACAATGCAACGCTGATGCAACGGGCAGCTGAGGTTGCGGCGCTCATTCTCACGGGTGTCGATGATGAGCGCGACATGGCGGGGCGGGGTGATGTGGCATCGATTGTGAAACACTACCGGGTGCTTGGACGCACGATGATCGTCGTAAAGAATGGCGCGCAGGGTGCCACGGTCTTTGCTGATGGTGTTCTGACAAATGTTCCTGCCGTTGCCGGCGTTGAAGTTGTGGACTCGACGGCGGCGGGCGACAGTTTCAATGGCGCATTTCTGGCGGCGCTAATGCAAGAGGCAAGTGCCGTAGCAGCCGCAACCGAAGGCACACGGGTGGCGGCCCAGGTGGTGGCGGCGCGCGGCGCGCTGGTGGCGATTACTTCTTCTTCCGGTTGATGAATTCCGCGACTTTCGCCTTCAACTCACTGTGCGATGCCGCTGCAATTCCCGCCATGGCCTCAAGGGCGCTATCGGAATCTTCGTTTTCGGCGGCATTGATGAGCAGCTTGGTGGCATTGGTTGCAAAACTGCCACGGGCTTCGATTTTTTCGGCCATTTGTTTTGCAGCCTGCATGGATTGGCCTTTGGGCACGACCTGATCGACGAGGCCAAGCGAAAGTGCATCGTGCGCGGCGTAAACCTCACCCGCCAAAGCCATGCGGCGCACCACTTGCGCGCCAAACCGCCGGGCGGCGCGTTGCGTGCCGGACCAGCCGGGAATGATGCCAATGCCGGTTTCGGGCATGCCGATTTTTACATGTTCCTCGGCAATGCGGAAGTCGGCGGTTGCCGCCAATTCCAGTCCGCCACCAAGCGCATGGCCGTTAAGGGCGGCGATCAGGGGCTGGCGCATGCGTGTCAAGGCATCAAAGGCATTGTGCCCCTGGCGCACCCAGGCCATGCCAAATTCATGCGCGTCAAGTTTTGACCAGGCCTCGATATCGCCGCCCGCGCAGAATGATTTTTCGCCGGCACCGGTGATGATGCAGACGCGCAAGCCGGCGTCAGCGTCAACTTCGCGGGCCATTTGTCCAAGTGCCGCCAACATGTCGGCATCAAGGGCGTTCAATTTCTCGGGGCGTTGCAACGTGATGGTGGCGAGGGCACCTTCACGGGTGAGCGAAAGCCGGGTGTCTGCCATCACAGCACCAGCCCCATTTTTTCAGGTGCAAAGAGTCTTGCATCCATGGTCTTGAGTTGCGGCGATACGATGAGCGGGAACTCCGCCTGATCGAGAATGCTGGCTTGCAGGTCCACGCCGGGTGCGACTTCCGTCAGCACAATTCCCTCCCTGGTCAGTTTCATCACGCAGCGTTCAGTGACGTAAGTCACGTCCTGCCCTTGGGCGACACCACGGCGGCCGGAGAAGGAAACATGCTCCACGTCCTGCACAAGTTTTTTCACTTTGCCTTCCTTCTCGATGATGAGCTTGCCATCGCGCACTTCCATTTTTGCACCGGCATTGAAAAAGCCGGAATAGATGATGCGTTTGGCGCGGGCTGTAATGTCAACAAAGCCGCCTGCCCCCGCCGTCACATGGGGCCTCGCACCCAGCCATGAGACATTGACGGAGCCGTGTGAGTCGATCTGCAGGAACGACAACAATGAACAATCAAAACCCGCCGCCTGAAAATAGGTGAACTGATAGGCCGAGGGCACGAAGGCTTCGGCGTTGGCGGCACAACCGAACTGGAAATCCAAAAGCGGCACGCCGCCCACGGCCCCCTGCTCAATCACCCAGGTCGCCTTGCCATGCTGGCCCTCCTCGATGAAAATGCGCGGCACATTGGCGGACACACCAAAGCCCAGATTGACGGCCCAGCCGGGCTCGATCATTTGCGCCACACGACGCGCGATTACTTTGTTGACGCCGAAATCCATGGTGGCGAAGGATGAGAGCTCGCGGGTTTCTTCACCTGAGATGGCGGGATCATAGGGCGTCTGGGTGGTCTGCCACTGACCGGGGGCTTCAACCACGGCATCAACCAGAATGCCGGGCACCCGCACTTGATGGGGGCGAAGCTCGCCGTTTGCAGCGATGCGTTTCACCTGGGCGATGACCTTGCCGCCGCTGTTGTGGGCGGCGAGTGCCACTTCCATGGCGCCGAGGTATGCGCCTTCCTGATCGAAGGAAATATTGCCGCGCTCATCGGCAACGCTGCCCCGGATGATGCCGATCGATGGTGCGATGGCCGGGAAATAAAGCCAGTCCCCACCATCAAATGTTTCATGGCGGACGATTGGCGCGGCAGCGGCCTTGGCATTCATGGCGCAACCCTGATTGACCGGATCGACAAAAGTCTCAAGGCCCACCTTGGTGAGAACGCCCGGGCGCAAGGCTGCGGCTTCGCGCAGCATGTCGAGCATGATGCCGGAGGGCACGTTGTAGGCCGGAATCTCGTTGGCCAGCAACATCGCCCAAATGCGCGGCGGTTCCGACGATGACGGGCCGGAAGGGTAGGAACCCGCAATGATGCAGCCAAGCAGGCCCTTCTCGGCGATATGATCAATGCCCTTGATGCCAAACATGTCGCCAGCGGCGATGGGGTGCAGCGTGGTGATGTTGCGCGGATGGGCTTCGGCGGCGAAGCG
>JANNFZ010000283.1:0-4207 GCA_031380375.1 Hyphomicrobiales bacterium | reverse complement strand
GTCAACAATGCGCACCGCTTCGACGGTTGCCAGCCTGTCCTTGGTCTGGCCCTGGAACTCGGGCTCGCGGATGAACACCGAAAGCATGGCCCCGGATTGCACCATCACATCGTCAGTCTGGATGACGCCTGCCCGCTTGTTGCCGGCCAACTCGGCATAACTTTTGAGCGCACGGGTCAAGGCGGTGCGGAAGCCCATTTCGTGGGTTCCGCCATCAGCTGTCGGAATGGTGTTGCAATAGGAGGACATGAAACCATCCTCGCCGCCAAACCACGCGACGGCCCATTCGACATTGCCGTGGCCGCCTTCTTTTTCAATCTTGCCCGAAAAAATATCATCGACAACGCGGGTTCGCCCTTCCAGCCGCTCCTCAAGAAAATCCTTGAGACCGCCCGGGAAGTGGAACACGGCTTCCGCCGGTATTTCCTTGTCCTTCAGGTGCTTTTCATCACAGCGCCAGCGGATTTCGACGCCGCCGAAAAGATAAGACTTGGAGCGGGCCATCCGGTATAGCCGCGCGGCGTTGAAAACCGTGTTGCCCTTGCCGAAAATTTGCGCGTCCGGCAGGAACTTTACTGTCGTGCCGCGCCGGCCCGAGACCTTGCCGAGGTTCTCAAGGGGCCCTGCGGGCTTTCCCCGCCGAAATTCCTGGCGATACAATTGCTGACCACGCGCCACTTCGACAATCAGGTGTTCCGAGAGCGCGTTGACCACCGACACACCCACACCATGCAAACCGCCCGACGTGTCATAGACCTTGGAGTCAAACTTTCCGCCTGCATGCAGCGTCGTCATGATCACTTCAAGGGCTGATTTGTTTTTGAATTTCTGGTGATTGTCGACGGGAATGCCACGGCCGTTGTCGGTGACGGCGAGGTATCCGTCGGCCTGATACTCGACTTCGATGCGGCTCGCGTGGCCTGCCACGGCCTCGTCCATGGAATTGTCGATGACTTCGGCAAAGAGATGATGCAGCGCTTTTTCGTCAGTGCCGCCAATATACATGCCGGGCCGGCGGCGCACAGGCTCAAGGCCCTCCAACACTTCAATGTCGGCGGCGGTGTAGCTTTCTTCGCCCCGCGATTTGGCGTTCGCCTTGGGTTGGGCCTTTACTTGCGGCACATCGCCGAAAAGGTCGTCAGATTTGGTTGGTTTGGCCATGTCTCGCAATCAGGTATCGAATCATATCCGGCAGTATGGCAGATCGGTTGCAACGCGGTAAAACCGTGCCTCTCTCAAGACTTGAACGCGACTTGCCACCATGGACCCGCAATGGAATTTGTGCCATGTTGTCGTGTTATTGTCTCCCGAATACACCCGGAGGTATCAATGACACTTCACTACCAGGTCGAAGGCAACAACAACGCCGCACATTTTACCCTCAAAATTCATCGTGGCGACGGCATGGCGCTGTTGGCCATGAATTGGCGCAACGGCAAACCACCGGCAGACTTTGTGGGTTTTTCGATTGAATACAGGGAACCCGGTGGCGACCGTTTCTGGCCTCTCAAAAACCGGATCGGGTTTCCCGGCCAGAAGCCCGACAAGCATGGCCGCTTTGCAAGCACCGTTGCGCCCTTCCAGAAATTCCGCTGGGTGCATTTTCCCAACAATGCGGAATTGCCCGGGGCGTTTTCGTACCGGGTTACACCGCTGTTCATGGATTCCGGCGGCGGCTTGAGCCAGGGTCTTGCGCAAGAAGCCTCCTTGGCACTGATGCGCCAAACCATTCCCGACAAACTCAATGTTGCATACACCCGCGGCTTTGTCTCATCGCAGGCCTTTGTGGGCAGATTTGAACCGGACGGAAAGCTTTCAACCCTCATTCCGACTGCCAAGAATGACGGTCTCACCTTCAAGGCGACGCACAAGCGCGCTGCCGAAGCCCATGACTGGATGGGTTTTGAAGCGAGGTCAGCAATTCATGAAGTCCTGGACGCGGCCATTGCAAAAGCCTCCGAAGTTCGGGTCATTGCCTATGACCTGAACTTGCCGGAAATCGTCAACCGCCTTGAAAAGCTGGGGCCCCGTCTCAAAATCATTATTGATGACTCCAAGGGCGAAGGTGGCGGCCACGCCTCTCCCGATTCTGCGGAAAGCAAATCCGCAAAACGGCTGCGCAAGAGTGCCGGTCCCACCCATGTGGTGCGCCAAAACATGGACAAACTGCAGCACCACAAATCCATTGCCGTCAAGGGCGGCGGTCTCAATCTGCTTGTCTATGGTTCCACAAATTTCACGTGGCGCGGGTTTTACGTGCAGAACAACAATGCCGTGGTTGTCAACAGCACTGCAGCGGTCGACGACTATTTTGATGCTTTTGACACATATTTCGCGGCGAAGGACGCCGACGATTTTCGTGACTCGTCATGGGCCAAGGGCTGGCATGATCTCAAAATTCCCGCTGTCAGCGCCAAAGCCAGTTTTTCGCCGCACGATAAAAGCAAGGGACTGCTGAAAGAGATTGCCGATGACATAGACAGTGCAAGTTCCAGCGTATTTTTCTCGCTGGCTTTTCTTGGCCAGATGACCAAGGGCAACATCGGGCCGGCACTCGGTCGGGCGCTGCACAAAAAGAATGTTCATGTGCTTGGCATTTCGGACAAGGACGTTGGTGCCGACAATCTCGGTGTCGAAGTGCTGAGCCCTGACAGGAAGCGCCGGGTAGTCAGCCCAGCGGCCCTGTCCGGCAAACTTCCACAACCTTTCAAGGCCGAACCGTCGGGGCTCACCAATGGTGTTGGCACACGGATGCACCACAAGTTTGTCGTGCTGGATTTCAATACCGCTGATGCCCGGGTCTATCTGGGCTCTTACAATTTCTCGGAAGATGCGGACTGGAACAACGGCGAAAACCTGCTGCTGGTCAAAGACCGGACGGTGGCGACAAGCTATATGATCGAGGCGTTGCGGATCTACGACCACTACCGCTTTCGCACCGCCGCCAAAAAAACCAAAAGCGGCACCAAGAAAGTCATGACATTGCAAACGCCGCCAAAGACCAAAACGGGTAAAGCATGGTGGTTGCGTGACTGGGACGACAAGATTCGCGCCAGGGACCGGGAACTGTTTGCCTGACCAGATTCAGGAAGCGCTGCCGAACTGCCGCAGTGCCAGCATCATCACGGCATGGGCTTCACTTGGGCCAATATTGACAATTTTGTGCGGCACATCGGCCTTGAAGCGCAGCGCCTC
Organism: Hyphomicrobiales bacterium; assembly: GCA_031380375.1. Taxonomy (GTDB): domain Bacteria; phylum Pseudomonadota; class Alphaproteobacteria; order Rhizobiales; family Aestuariivirgaceae; genus Aestuariivirga. Next base: position 1,012 of record JANNFZ010000283.1, on the reverse strand, counting down.
ACCGGCTTTGACGATTTTGGTTTCGTCGCCTGTCGTCACTTCGATCTCGCCTGCGACCAAATAGAGATGTTCAATGGTACCTTGCGGGTGCGGTGAGGATTCGAGCACGCCCTTGGGCGCCGCGTGGAAATCATACCACTGGAAAAAATCGACGAGATTGAGAGGACCTGCGATGGCAAGGCGGCAAAGGCCGTCCTCGCTTTGCAGCATGGGCACACCGGACTTGCTTTGGTGTTCCAGAATCAGGGATTGCTGCTCGCCCCGCAACACTTCATCGACGGTTGTATCAAGGGCCCGCGACAGGCGAACCACGGTCGAGAGCGTCGGGTTGGTTTCGTTGCGCTCGATCTGGGAGATGATGGATTTGGCAACGCCCGAGTGCTCGGAAAGCTCGCCCAGCGACATGTTATAGGCCTTGCGCAGACGCATGATTGTCTTGCCGAGATCGGCGGCGGTATCGCCCCCGGCCTGGCTTTTTCCGGCTCTTGCACGTGTTGACATTTTCAAGTTCCTTTAGTAGGACTAGCGTTCGTAATAACGAACGACCCGTCCAATTCCAGTGATTGAACTGAAACTGCCTGAAAAACAGGCCAATTTCAATGGTTTTCTGGGGACAGGCGTTTACCAAGCGGTTGTCCGGTTCGCCGAACAGTCAATGTGGAGAAGGCAAATGCGCTATTTCCCGATTTTCTTGGACCTCAAGGGCCGCCGCGTTGTGGTCGTGGGTGGTGGCGAGGAAGCCACGCGCAAGGTCAGGCTTTTGCTCAAGACCGATGCTGAAATCGCCGTTGTGGCACCTGAGCTTCACCCGGAATTGGCGGCCAATCCGCGCGTTCAGTGGCTTGCCAAGGTCTTCGGCCCAGCTCTGCTGGATGGCGCGGCATTGGTCTATTCAGCTGAAAAAGAACTGAACGCCATCGTGAGCGCCGAAGCACAAACCCGGGGCATTCCCGTCAATGCCGTTGACGAAGCCGGAATTTCAACCTTCATTGTGCCATCAATTGTTGACCGC
>JANNFZ010000578.1:0-5952 GCA_031380375.1 Hyphomicrobiales bacterium | reverse complement strand
CGGAAATCATTTTTGGAACTTGATCGCGCATGGTTTGCCAGGCGTCAGCATTGAAACCAACGAGTTGCTCAAAGGCAAAATGGCGCGAACGGCCAGGGTTGAGCCCCGCCGCCATTTCAGCCGCTTCAATCACAAAGGTGCCGGAACCGCACATCGGATCGACGACGGTTTCCCGTCCCTCATAGCCACATTGCCGGAGAAAATTTGCCGCGAGTGTTTCTCGGATAGGCGCCTTGCCGATGGCTTGCCGGTGGCCGCGTTTGTGCAAACCCTCGCCTGATGCGTCGATACTGATGGTGCAGAGATCATCTTCGATGCGGGCCTTGATGGCGACATCGGCATCGGTGGATATTGTTGCACCAAATTCCTCGCGGATTGCGGTCGCGATGCGCTGGGCCGCTGCCCCGCCGTGATAGATGCGCGAGCGTGTGCACGTCGCCTCGACGCTGACGGGAACATCCTTCCTGAGGTAATCACCCCACGGAAATTTTCGCGCCCGCTTGTCGAGCTGTGCAAGATGCATGACCCGGACGGCGCCGATGCGGGCCAACACCCGCGCCGTGCCGCGGATTTCCAGATTGGCCCGCCATACATCGGGCCAGCCACCTACAAGGGCAACGCCACCGGAAACCACTTTGGGGTTCTTGAATCCCCTTGCCTGCGCCTCTGCACACAGCACTTGCTCATGGCCTGGGGAAGCCACCAGATAGATTTCGAACTTGTTGTCTGCGTTCATGCGGCCCGCATAGCCGCAAAACCTGCCACCACGAACAAGTTTCGCGCCAGTCTTTCGCAAAAAAACAGCCATCGCGGCCAGACCGACCGCCTGTCCTACCCGGCCGCGATCTATGCCGCCAAAGCAGCCCGCGCCACAAGTTGGTATCCAAGGAAGCGTTGGCTATCAATCGGATCATAGCCAAGCTCCGCCCTCAGTTTCTTCCGCAACTTGCTGACATGGCTTTCGACAACACATTCTTCTGTTTCGTCATCGTGCAATCCATAGATGGCGTTGAAAATCTGGGTGCGCGAGACGCGCCGCCCATGGCTGGCGCCAAGATATTCAAGGATGCGCCATTCACGTCTTGGCAGATGCAAGGGCGTGCCGCGCGCCGTGGCCGCACGGCCATCACCGAAGATCACAAGGCCATCGCATTGCCAAAGTGCCGGTGCCACACGGTGCTGGCGGCGGCGGATGATGGCGAGTCTCGCCAGCAATTCACGGGCATGCACGGGCTTGCGCACAACATCATCAATTCCTGCCGCGAACATCCGGAGTGTTGCATCGAGGATGCTCACATCGCTGAGGACAATGGCCGGAATGTCACCCTTGCACTTGATGCCACGCGCCAGGGATTCGGCCCCCTCGCAATCGCCGAGGACCACGCCTTCAACTGCACCGAGTTCGGTATCCGAGGCCGACTGCAACCAGGAGGCAAAGTCAGGCGGCGAGAAAGTTGCAACGGAATAGCCTTCGCGGCCAATCGTCGACTTGTAGGCATTGGCCACGTCGTTTCTTGAATCAACAATTACGATCATGGGTGCTCCAATTTGAATGCAATCTTAAATATGTTTATTCCATTAATACAACTAATGAGGGTTGATTAAGAAATGATTAATTGCCAAGGCAGCCGTTTGGAAGTCGGCCATTCCTGGAAATTCATGACGGGCCCAGACTAGACTTTAACAGGCTTTCCGGTCTGCCAACTGGATGTTGCGGCGTCGGCGAGGATTTGTGCCTGCAAGCCGTCGAAGCCCGAGGGCCTCGGATTGCGGTTGCCGGAATCGACGGCGGCAATGAAAGCCGAAAGTTCGCTGGCGTAGGCCTGGCCGTAGCGCTCAAGGAAGAAGTTCTGGATAGGGTCGGCCCTGGTGCCATCGGCGTTGTGCAACTCCACCGTGGTGTTGTGGATGTTGCGGGCTGAAAGCATGCCTTTGGCTCCGTGGACTTCCATTCGCTGGTCATAGCCATAGGTGGCGCGGCGCGAATTCGTGATGACGGCGATGCGGCCGGAAGCCGTCTGCATCTGCACGGCGGCGGTATCAACATCACCCGCTTCGCCGATGCCCTTGTCGACAAGCGCCGATCCATAGGCATTCACAACGACAAATTCCTCGCCCATGAGAAAACGCGCCATGTCGAAGTCATGGATCATCATGTCGCGGAACAACCCGCCCGAACCCTTCACATAGGAGGGCGGCGGCGGCAAAGGATCGCGCGAAATGACGGTGATGATTTCAACATCGCCGATTGCACCCTTGCGGATGCGAGACTCGAGTTCGGCGAAGTTCGGGTCGAAGCGGCGGTTGAAGCCGATCATCAGGGTGGACTTGTTCTTCTCCACAACCTTCAAAGTCTCACGGATCAAGTCCACAGACAGGGACACGGGCTTCTCACACATGATGGCTTTGCCATTGTTCGAGGCGGCCTGGATTTGCTCAGCATGGAAGCCGGTGGGCGAACCGATCAGCACGGCATCCACATCGCGTGCCTTCATGATCTCGTCAACTGATGCGACCTTGGCGCCATATTCCGCAGCCAGCACTTCCGCGGCGGCAGGCAGCGCGTCGGCGATATAGGCGAGCTTCGCCTTGGGGTTTGATGCAATGGTTTTCGCGTGGACCTTGCCGATGCGGCCTGCGCCAATGACGCCAAATCTGATCATGATATTTCTCCTTTGATTCCGTGAAACCTATTTCGCCATCAACTTCTTGAAGGCATCCATTTCGGCCTTGGGTGCCGCTACGATATATTCCGATGTTGGCCAGGCGCCGGACTGCACTTCCGTCACGAAAGACCTGAAGGCGTCGACACGTATTTCCTGGATACGGGCGTATTCGGAAGCGAGGTCGGCGTATTTTTTGGAATGACGCGGCACATGGCCGGTGTTGGTGCCGAGCACGTCACAGGCAAACAGATATTGACAGTCACCACCCTTGCCGCCACCCATCGACACCAGAAACAAATTGCTGTGCCTGGCAATTTCCGCTGTCACTTCCGGAGGCACCACTTCAATCTCAACGCCAAAAGCGCCGACCTCTTCATAGCGCTTGCAACGCTCCCAGACCTTGATGGCGCTCTCCGCCGTCTTGCCAACGGCTTTGAAGCCTCCGGTCCAGGTGCAGAAATGAGGGATCAGCCCGACATGGCCGATGACGGGGATGTTGTCCTTTGCCATGCGCTCAACGGTATCGAAGGCAGCAGCGCAGTAGATGGCGTCAGCACCGGCGTTCATCATCGTGAAGGCCCAGCGCATATAGTCATCGGTCGTGGCGGGTGCGGAATAGAGGGCGAGGCCAGGCACCGCAAAAAGGCTTGGGGCCACGTCACGGAAGTGCTTTTGCACCAGCATTTCCGGCGGCACCGATACCATGTCGATGCCAGCGGCCTGGGCTGCCGCCAGCTCGTCCCACGTTTCGGTCCGCATCATTGTGTATTGGTATTTGCCCTTGTTGGCGCGAACATCGGCAACAGTTGGTTTCTTGCGGGCCATGTTTCCTGTCCTTTGGGCAATGACGGGTATGTTGGTTATTGTCACGCGATGTCGATGAAGACTTTGCCGCCTTCAACTTTCACAGGATAGGTCTTCAAGTTGATGCAAACGGGTGCGCCCTTTGCGGCTCCCGTCGTATAGTCGAAACGTCCATTGTGCTTGGGGCATTCAATGATGTTGTCCATCACCAGACCGTCTGCCAGGTGGACTTTCTCGTGGCTGCAAAGGCCATCAGTGGCGTAGTATTTGTCGTCGGGCGAGCGATAGAGGGCATAAGTCCTGCCCACATGGTCAAAGCGCGCAACATCTTCATTGGCGATGCCGTCGGCGGCACAGGCCTCAATCCAGTTTGCCATTTCAATTCCTCACTATTCAGCTGCGACTGTTGCGGTTTGCCCATGCAGGTCGGGGCGATAAGGTTTTGCCGTCACCGGCAATTCACGGACGAGGAAACAATCCTCGCCGCGGAGTTGACGCAACCACACGGGAATCATCTCTCGATAGCAAGCCAAAAAGGACAGACTTGGCGCTGGCAGATCATTCTTGATCAGCTCGTGCAGGCGCGGCAACGCGTGATAGGGCACCATTGGAAACATGTGGTGTTCGATATGGTAATTCATGTTCCAGTAGATGAAGCGGGAAACGGGATTGAGGAGAACTGTGCGCGAATTCATGCGGTGGTCGAGGACGTTGTCGGCGAGAGCGCCATGTTGCATGAGGCCGGTCAGGACATGGTGCCACGCGCCGTAGAGACGTGGCGCGCCGACGAGCAGGATCGGCAGCCATGAGTCCAAATAAAAACTGAACGCTATGGTGGCGGCATAGATCGCCACCCAGACGCGCGCCACCAGCACGACCTTGTGCCACTCCATTTCGGGTATGAAAGTCTTTTCTTCCGCCGTCACAATGCCTATGGCATTGACCGTCATCATCTTCATGGCGTCCCAGGCGTCGAGTATGCCGATGAAGCCCAGTGCCACCTTGATGGCGGCAGGCGGACGCATGACGGCAATCTCGGGGTCAAGCCCAACTATGATGGTATCGGTGTGATGACGTGTATGGCTCCAACGCCAACGTGTCGGGTTGCGCATGATCATGAAGCTGGCGATGTGATAGACGGCGTCATTCATCCAAGCCGTCTTGAAGGCCGTGCCATGGCCGCACTCGTGCCAGCGTGAATCGGTGGCTGATCCATAGAGGACGCCATAGGCCAGCAAGAACGGCACTGACCACCAGCTAGGCCATGTCGTTGCAGCGCCAGCGGCAAAAGCAATCATCAGGCCGAGCCAGACAAGCGTGTCGCGGATGGCCGGGCCATCGACCCGCTTCATCAGCTCCTTGATGTCCTTGCGGGGAATATCCGTGTGGTACCATTCGGCGGATTTCAATCCGGTCGCCACAGCCCTTTCCGCATCTGCACCGAGCAGGCCATAGTCTCGATGATCGGGCATGGCGGGCATAGAATTTTTCCTCTTGTAGTCAGTCAAATAGAATTCTTGTTTCATCAGATCAACTAAGCTATGATAATTTCTATCAATTCACGTCATTTTATTGCAAGTGCGAAGAGTTCAACGGAAACCCAGCCATGGTCAAACGTCCCACCATTGCAAATCTCGCTGCGGCGGCAGGCGTCAGTGTTGCCACAGTCGACCGTGTCCTGAACCGGCGCCTGCCGGTCAGTTCCGACACGGCCAAGCGCGTGGTCGCGGCCGCCGAATTCATCGGCTATCACGCCACGAGCCTTCTGAAACGCAGGCTCAATGAAATGCCACAACGCCGCTTTGGTTTTCTTTTGCAGAAGCGCGACAATTTCTATCAGGCCTTCGGCCGTGAACTTGTCACTGCCACGCGGGACTGCAAAGACGTCGAAGGAAAGCCCGTGCTTGAGTTCATGGATGAACTCGTGCCCTCTACCATTGCCAAACGTCTCCTCGACATGGCACCGCGCGTCGATGCCGTCAGTCTCGTGGCCATGGACCACCCGCAAGTGAATCAGGCTGTTGAAACGGTAATCGCATCGGGGAAACCGGTTTTCACCCTTCTAAGCCCCATCTCGAGCAACGCTTGCACAGGCCATTTTGGCCTCGATTCGAGGAAGTGCGGGCGAATTGCGGGCTGGACCATCGGACGCCTTGCCAGGACCATCGGCAAGATCGGCATACTTGTGGGCAGCCACCGCTATATTAACCAGGAAACATCCGAGATCAGTTTTCGCGCCTACATGCGTGAACACGCACCGGGATTTCAACTTCTGGAACCGATCATCAATCTTGATGACGAACGCATCGCCTATGAAGCCGTGTCGGACATGGTTGCAAGCTACCCTGACCTTGTGGCCATCTATGTCTCGGGCGGCGGGCAGGATGGTTTCATCCGGGCCTTGCGAGAAATCACCGGGCGTTCGCGGCCCGTTGCGGTGTGCAATGAACTGACAAGCACCACCCAGGCCGCCCTGATTGAT
>JANNFZ010000545.1:0-6510 GCA_031380375.1 Hyphomicrobiales bacterium | reverse complement strand
GGTCATCTTCCTTGATGCGGCCTTTCAATTCCGCAAACAGCTTTTCCTGCACGGCCACCGTGTCAGCCATCTGTTCCTGGGTATAGGCATTTTCGGCCTCGAGATAGGCACGGATATCCGCCGCCAGAACCGACGGATCATGCATCACCGCCTGCCAGTTGTCAGCCTTCAGCCATTTGTAGTCGTCGTGTTTTGTGTGGCCATGCCAGGTTTCGGTGACGGGACGTTTTTCGGCAACAGGAGGCTTCAGGGTCATGAATTGCTTTCGTCAGGCTTGAAGGCGAGGGATGCGCCGTTGATGCAATAGCGCAGTCCCGTGGGCTTTGGGCCGTCGGGGAATACATGGCCGAGATGCGCCTCGCAATCAGCACAATGCACTTCGGTTCGGCGCATGAAAAATTTCCGGTCGGAAGTTTCGCCCAAAGCGCCGTCGGCAGCGGGTTTGAAAAAGCTCGGCCAGCCGGTGCCGGATTCAAACTTGGCATCGGAAGCAAAGAGGTCCTTGCCGCAACCAACGCATGTGAACATGCCCTTGCGTTTCTCGTTGTTGAGTTCGCTCGTGAAGGCGGGCTCAGTGGCGTGTTTCCGGGTGACGCGATAGGCCTCCGGCGACAGCATGGCTTGCCATTCGGTTTCGGTTTTCTGGATTTTGCTCATCGGGGTTCTCCGTGTTGACCCAATGTGTGGTGATTTGGTCGCAATTGCCAGTGGGCTCTCGGAGAATTTACCAAATGTTAACCATGGCCCCAATCATTAACCACAACCGGGGCGGGGTGTTCCCCCAATTAAGCAAGTTTGAAACAGTGTCAGCCAAGGATTGGTGTGGGACGTTGGGATATCCGGTTCGTATGAGTGAAGTGTCAGGTCAGACAGGGTTGGAGCGAGGTGCTGTGTCGCCGGGTGTTGCCTATGCGCCAAAGCCCGCCATCGGCGCTGAGCGTTTTCGCGCTCTCACGGAAAGGCTGAGAAAGCCTCAAATCCAGGCCCATGCACCGGTTCCCGTTTCGATCCAGGTCCAGCCCCCCGTCGTTGTTCCCGTTTCCGTTTCCGTTCCCGAGCCAGTGCCAGCGCCGGAAATCCAATCGGCACCGACCGCCTTTGAACCCGGGCCCGAAGTCCTCGAGCCTTCTCCAGCCGAAATCGAACTGGCTGCCGGACCAGTCGCTGATGAGCCGGTCGCAGAAGAACCGGATGTCGTTGCCGGGCCGGAGCCTGGTGTTGCGAATGAGGCCCAGGAAATCGGCTCGCCGGGCCTCGTGGCACCGTGGCCTGAAATTGTCACCCTCGCGCCGATTGAAATTCTGCCGCCACCAACACCGACAACTGTTTTTGGCTCTTCACCTTTTGCGCGGCCTGCGGCCAACATGCCGCTGCCCGAGCCGGCCGGCGATCCCTTGCAACGTCGCCTCAGCGGTCTTTTCGCGCCGCAGAGTTCAACGGTCACAGTGCAGTTGCAGGAAATCCTGCCACCCCCCCCACCGCCGAAGCCGCCCGAAGCCATCGAACAATTGACGGTCGATGTGCAGCCGCCCTCCATGGCGGAAGTGCAGGTGCGTCTGCGTGAGGATGCAACGGCGCGCCTCGAGCAACTCGATCTTGAAAATATCTGGCGGCAGGCCCTGTCCACGCCGACACTGGAGGAGCGCGCGCAATATTTGCGCGAAGCCGCCGAGTTGATGGCCTCCGAAGGTATTGTCGTCGACACCTCGATAGTGCTTCCGCCGGAGCATGACCTCTCGCAAATCGAGGCCAGCGTTGAACCTGACTTGGCCCGGGATTTGGTGCTGGCGGGCAAGCTGCCGCTCGATCCGGAGCTTCCATCTCTCTCCGCCGATCAAGCGGAGACTGCCGAGATTGCCCGATCGCTCCTCGACATGATGGCGGCGGGTTCCAGTTCAGGCTTGCCGCAGGAGCGGGCACTTGCCGCCGACACGCTGTTGCGTCTTGTGCCCAAGCTCGCGCTGAAGCCATTGGTTATGCTGGTCGAGCGCTTGAGCATCATGGACAATCCGCCAAACCTTCTGGTGGGACGCCTGATCCGCGATCCGCGGCCCGAGGTTTCCGGTCCGCTTCTCGAAAACTGCATGCATATTTCCGATCCCGACCTTTTGATGGTCGTCAGCGAAGACAATCCTGGCAAGCGCCGGGTGCTGGCGCGCCGCCGAAAACTCTCGGGCGCACTGAGCTCGGCCCTCATCGCCACCAAGGATCCATCGGTGTTGCTGACGTTGGTACGCAATGCTGCAGCAGAAATTTCCCATGACGGCTATGCGGCTCTCATTGAATGTGCGGGTGAAGTACCCGACATCCAGGCACCGCTCAGCACGCGCGCCGACCTGTCGGCACCTTTTGCATTTGAATTGTTCTGGTCGGCACCGACACAGCTTCGTCGCTATCTCCTCAGCCGCTTCCTCACGGATTCTGAAACGCTTACCAAGATCCTGCGCATCACATTGGCCACGCAGAATGAGGACGGCGCCAATAGTGCCAGGCTTTCGACAGGCGAGATGATCGAGGCCCTGGGCCGGGCATGCAAAGGCAACATCGAAAGCTCCGCCGAGAAGATTGGCGAGGCGCTCAAGGTTTCTGCCGCCGTCATACAGCGCATACTCATGGACCGCAGTGGTGAACCCATTGTGGTGATGCTGAAGGTTGCGGGCTTCCCGCGTGGCACACTTGGCGATGTGCTCAACGGTTTGAAGAAAGGCGACCTGCCGTTGCTTGATGCCGGGCGCGAGGTTGAGGAATTGCAAGTGATGTTCGACACATTGTCATCGAACAAAGCGCGCATTCTTTTGACGTATTGGGATTGGGCCGTGCGCAAGGCCGGGCCCTACGCGCCGGTGCACTGAACATGTTGTCAAAGTCGTTATTGTAACTTGATTTGCCGCATCTTTGCGATATTTGAGCGGTGACAACTGTTACTTTTACTGAATGGGAACCATGGAAAATAGGGCTACTGTCATTGAACTAACGGCGCAGATTGTGTCCGCCTATGTTTCGCGCGCTGATGTGCCGCGTGGCGATCTTTCGAAACTTATTGCCGATGTGAACGCATCCCTCCTTGCTGCGGCGGAAGCACGGCCGGGCGATGCCGCCATCACGCCGATGAAGTCTTCGATCCGCAGGTCCATTTTCCCCGAGTATCTGATCTGTCTCGAGAGCGGCAAGCACTACAAATCGCTGAAGCGCCATCTCCGGGTGAAATACAATCTGACGCCCGAGCAGTACCGTGCCAAGTGGGGCCTTGCCGCCGATTATCCGATGGTGGCGCCCAAATATGCCGAGAAGCGGTCGCGGCTTGCCAAGAGCATCGGGCTTGGCCGCAAACCGAAAAAGAAGAAATAATTTTTTTCGTTCACGCCGTGGACTCTTGCGCGGATCAAAACACCGATTCATAAAGGGTGAGTCGGCGGCGGCGTCGGCGGAGAAGAAACGGGGCGGCAATCTTGGGACAGGACGGTAAGGCGTTCCGGGCACAACTGGCTGTGCCCGAACAGCGTCAGCTCTATGATTACTGGCTGGAACGGGCCCAGGGCTCGTCGATGCCGTGCCGGGGCGACATCAGCCCGACGCATATTCCGCGCATGCTGCCCGGCGTCAGCCTCGTCGAAGTGACCGCAGACATCATCAAGTGCCGCGTGCGGCTGGCGGGAACACGGTTGCGCGATATTTTTGAGCGCGAGATCACCGGCCTTTGCCTCTGCGATCTGGAATGGGCCGACAAGCACGATTACTGGATGGCGGCCTTCGAGCGCACCATCCGCAAAGGTGTCCCGACGCAAGGCATCGTCAGGGGCCCGCGTGTCCACAAGGAACACCTGGTGCAATACTGGCTGCGCCTGCCCTTGCGCACCACAGGCAGCGGCGTCGGCATGGTTTTGTGTTATGACCATTTCCTGGCCTCGTCCGACCGGCTTGAAATGGGGCTGGCCGAGACCGCCTAAGTTTGGTATTGATTCCTAGGCAGTGATGTCCTATATATTCTCCATGAAGGAGATAAAACCTATGACAATGCCTGCTGCACCGCTCACCAAAGCCGCCGAATCCCTGTTGAATTCCTTGGTCCGCGAGGGGCAAGCGCTGCAATGGCGTGGCGGGAGTTGGCACCGAATGGGCCAAAGGCCGGGTATGGGCAGGCCGTTGCACAGATCGCAACAGGTACTTGTCACCCGCTTGCGTGACGCAGGCCAACTGAAAGACCATGGCGACGGGTTGCTCCGGCCAACCGGCCAACAGGTGTTGCCGTCTTTCATGGCCTCGGAAAGTCCACTCTCCCGGCTTGCCGTCGCCACCAAAGACGATGGCAGCGCCTATTTTGACGGCGCGCAATTATTGGCCGGGGAACGCCTGCGCCAGGATTTCGAGCAGGCCCATTTGGCACCCCGGGTCACGGCAAGCTACGCGCCTGTTGAAGGCCAGGGCAGCCGCCATGCCCAGATGAGCGACAATGCAATCGAGAACTTGAATGACAATGCCATTGCCGCACGCAACCGGGTTCATGCCGCCATGTCGGTTGTCGGACCTGAGCTTGCCAGCATTCTCTATCACGTCTGCTGCCTTGTCGCCGGACTGGAAATGGCCGAACGGCAACTCACTTTGCCCCGGCGTTCCGGCAAGGCGGTTCTTGGATTGGCATTGGCACGGCTTGCACGGCACTATGGCCTGAAGCCGCCGCTCGCCCACGCCGGACCAGCAAAGATTGGCCATTGGGCCGTTCCGGATTACCGACCGAAGTTCACAATGCCTGAACCGCATCCGCTTTGATGCGCCGGACCATCGAGGCAAGGCCGTTGGAGCGCTGCGGTGTCAAGTGTTCGCTCAAGCCAAGGTCCCTGAAGATTGCAGCGGCATCGGTGCGGAAGATTTCCGAAACTGTCAGTGGCGCAAAGATCTTGAAGGCGATGGCGATGAGGCCTTTGACAATCAGGGCATCACTGTCTCCGGTGAGCTCCAGCATCTTGCCACGGGGGCCGGCAACGGCGCGCGAAAAAATCCATACCTGGCTGGCGCAGCCGCTCACTTTTGTGGCTGGCGTCTTGAGTGCATCGTCCATAGGGGGCAGGGCCTTGCCCAGTTCAATGACATGGCGATAGCGTTCCTCCCATTCCTCGAGAATGGCAAAATCCGATTTGAGCTCTTCAATGCTGCTGGTCATGCTGACTGCCAGATAGGGGTTGGATACAAAGTGGCCGCACCTGAATTGCCACCCCCGATCCCGTCATTCCGGCGAAAGCCGGAACCCAGACTTGCAGCCGTCCGGACTTTTGAATGTCTGGGCCCCGGCTTCCGCCGGGGTGACGATGGGTGAAGTGTTGCGCGTCAGTTGCGACGGGATACATTATAGGGCAACTGGCGAGCGATTGTAATCCGCCCAAATTCAACTCTTGCGAGGCGGGGCTTTCCACTCCGGCAGGAGATCCTGAAGCGTCAGGGTTGATTGCGACAGGGCCACGATGCCGTGGCTCTTTGCAGTACCCGTGGCGAGGTCATCAAGTTCGGCCAAATCAAGCGGCAAGGGCGGCAGTTCGGCTTGCGGCGCAGCGCCGGCTTCATTGGCCCATTCGTAAATCAGCTTGGCGCTGTATTTGGCCTTGGCTTCCATGGTGCCGGCAAGGGAATTGGCAGCCACGCAGACGTCAGGGTTGCGGACACAGAAACCGCGCATGTCGGTAAATGTGTCGGCTGCTGCCGTCACATAGGCAAACATGCCAGCATCGGCCACAGGCGGCATTGCCTGATCGCCACCGACTTTTGGCGGCGACGGCAGGGCGGTTGCAAGTGCCACCACAATGATCGTTTTCCTTAGCATCCCCATCCTTGCACCTGTTGCGGTGATTTACGGATGGTGCCGTCATAGCAGGGGAGTGTTGCAACCTCTTTGCGGTTGGCGCGGACATTCGAGGCAAGTTTTAAGGAAGTGTGAAAGGTGCTGTTAACCAGACTTCGGCAGACTGCGCGGAAGAGGTAAGTTGGTATGGGTCGGGCTTCGAGAGCCAAAAAACGCGACGTTTATGACGACGGAGGTGATGACCGGCGACGGGCCTTTCGTCCCGGCGCGTCATTCATGTCACTGATTGCAATCGGCCTCGGATCGGCCATTGTCTGGAACGCTTTTCACGGCCAGCACCAGTCCCGCAGCATGGAAAGCCTGCTGGCCGAAGTGCCTGACGGGGCGAGCACCAGCATCGTGGTTCCGGCACCGGGCAAGGCTTCACGCACCGTCACCATCAAATATGATCCGCAAGTCGAGGATGTGCAGCGCGAGCTTCTGGCCACGGGCCATTATCGCGGCCTCGTTGACGGCGTGATGGGCAACCAAACGGCGGTGGCGATCCGCCAATACCAGAATGACAATGCCCTGGCCCCCGACGGCAAACTGACGCCGGGATTGCTCGACCACATTCGGTTTTTGCGCAAAGTGGCATCGGCCGCCGAGCAATCCGGCAGCATTGCACCACAGGCCACCGGCGCTCCCTTGAAAAAATCGTCGCCCCCGACAACCCCTCG
>JANNFZ010000539.1:0-4564 GCA_031380375.1 Hyphomicrobiales bacterium | reverse complement strand
GTCATCACCGCCCGCGCCAAGGGCCTCAACGAACGGCAGGTTCTCTATGGCCATGTATTCCGCAATGCCATGCTGCTGGTGATCTCGGGTTTTCCCGGTGCATTTCTGGCGGCATTCTTTTCCGGTTCGCTGTTGATCGAGCATGTGTTCTCGCTCGATGGGCTTGGCTATCTCGCCTACAAGTCAGCCTTGAACCGGGACTATCCGGTGGTTTTCGCGACACTTTACATCATGACTTTGCTCGGCCTCGTGGTGGCGCTGGTCAGCGACCTGATCTACACGATGATTGACCCGCGCATTGATTTTGACTCGCGGGAGACCTGAGCCGTGGCGCTGTTCAAGGTCAACGGGCTCAACCGCCGCCGCCTCCAGCTGTTCCGGCGCAATGGCCGGGGCTTCTGGTCCTTCATCCTTTTCACGCTGTTGTTTGTGGCCTCGCTCGCTGCGCCTTTTATCGCCAATGACCGGCCCATTGTGGCGGCCTACAAGGGTGAGTTGCTGTTTCCCATGCTGGTTGACTATCCGGAGGCAAAATTCGGCGGCTTCCTCGCGGTCACGGATTTCCGCGACCAACTGAACCAGGAAGAAATCTCGGCCCACGGCTGGATGGTCTGGCCGCCACTGCGTTATTCCTACAACACCGTGAACCGCGAATTGCCATTTCCGGCTCCGTCACGGCCCGCTTATCTTTTGACGGGCGATGAGGCCTGCGCAAAATATCCCCTGAAGGCGGCTGACGCCAATTGCATCGCCGGCAATCTCAACTGGCTCGGCACCGATGACCAGGGCCGCGATGTGGTGGCAAGGCTCATCTATGGTTTCCGCATTTCAGTGGCCTTCGGACTCATCCTCACTTTCTTCTCGTCGATCATCGGGGTGTTCGCCGGTGCCGTGCAGGGTTATTTCGGTGGCTGGATTGACCTTCTGTTTCAGCGCTTCATCGACATCTGGTCGTCGCTGCCGACACTTTACCTGCTCATCATTCTCGCGGCCTTCATCAAGCCGAGTTTCTGGATATTACTTTCAATCCTCGTGCTGTTCTCGTGGACAGGGCTGGTCGGTGTGGTGCGCGCCGAATTCCTGCGGGCCCGGAATTTCGAATATGTGAGGGCGGCCCGCGCCCTTGGCCTTGGTGACTGGCAGATCATGCGCCGCCACGTTTTGCCCAATGCGCTTGTCTCCACCGTCACTTTCATGCCCTTCATTCTCTCGGGCAGTGTCACCACGCTGACGGCCCTTGATTACCTGGGCTTCGGGTTGCCGCCGGGCTCGGCGTCGCTTGGCGAACTCGTGAAGCAGGGCAAGGAAAACCTGTTTGCGCCGTGGCTCGGCTTTACGGCATTCTTTGTCATGTCCACCATGTTGACGCTGCTGGTGTTCACCGGTGAAGCGGTGCGTGATGCGCTCGATCCACGAAAGACCTTCGCATGAGCGCCCTTCTCGAAGTCAAGGACCTGTCGGTGGCCTTTCGGGCAGGCGGCACCACGACGCTTGCCGTCGATCATGTGTCCTTCACGCTGGAAAAAGGCCAGACATTGGCGCTGGTCGGTGAATCGGGCAGCGGCAGGTCGGTCAGCGCGCTTTCTATCCTGAAGCTTCTGCCTTATCCGGCGGCATCGCACCCCTCGGGTGAAATCCTGTTCAAGGGCCAGAACATGATAGACAGCGACGAGCATGATCTACGCGCGGTGCGCGGCAATGACATCACCATGATTTTCCAGGAGCCCATGACGTCGCTCAATCCGCTGCACACGGTTGAACGGCAGATCGGCGAAATTCTTGAAATTCACCAAGGGGTGAAAGGTGAAGCCGCAAGAAAGCGCATTGTTGAGCTGCTCGGCAAGGTTGGCATCCGCGATGCAGAAACAAGGCTCAAGGATTTTCCACATCAATTGTCAGGCGGGCAGCGCCAGCGCGTGATGATTGCCATGGCGCTCGCCAATAATCCGGAACTGCTGATCGCCGATGAACCGACCACGGCATTGGACGTGACTGTGCAGGCGCAAATCCTGAAACTGCTGAAAGACCTGCAAGCCGAATTCGGCATGGCGCTGCTGCTCATCACCCATGATCTCGGCATCGTCCGGCACATGGCGGATACGGTCTGCGTCATGCAGAAAGGCAAAATCGTCGAAGCGGGCGAGGCCGCATCGATTTTCGCCAGGCCACAACATCCCTATACCAAAATGCTGCTCGCCGCAGAGCCCAAGGGTTCACCACCCATGACGCGGCCTGATGCGCGGGTGGTCGCGGAGACACGGAACCTCAAGGTGTGGTTTCCGATCAAGCGCGGCTTTCTGCGCCGCACGGTTGGTTACATCAAGGCTGTCGATGGCCTTGATTGTGTGGTGAAGGCGGGTCAGACACTCGGCATCGTCGGCGAAAGCGGCTCCGGCAAAACAACACTTGGCCTTGCCATCATGCGGCTCATTTCATCGCAAGGTGACATTTTTTTCAACGGCAAACCGATCAACGGGCTCAATTCAAAAGCCATGCGACCTCTACGCAAGGACATGCAGGTGGTGTTCCAGGATCCATTCGGGTCGCTGAGCCCGCGCATGTCGGTGCAGCAGATCGTCGAAGAGGGTCTCACCATCCAGAATCCCACCATGCCGGATGAGGCACGGCGCGAAAAAGTGGCCCAGGCACTGCGTGAAGTGGGTCTCGATCCCGAGACCATGGAGCGCTACCCCCATGAATTTTCCGGCGGCCAGCGCCAACGCATCGCCATCGCAAGGGCTTTGGCACTGGAACCCAAATTCATCATGCTGGACGAGCCGACATCGGCGCTTGACATGTCAGTGCAGGCGCAGGTGGTTGAGTTGTTGCGGGCGCTGCAAGTCCGGCACCGCCTCGCTTACCTCTTTATCAGCCATGATTTGAAAGTCGTGCGGGCCCTTGCCAATGAGGTAATTGTCATGCGCAATGGCATTGTGGAAGAACGTGGGCCGGCGCAGCAGATTTTCAACGCGCCACGAAGCGAATATACCAAGGCGCTGCTGGCGGCCTCGCTCAATTTGAAGGCAGTAGAAGGAGTCGTCCGGCAATGAGCGCATTTTTGTTTGTGACACCAACCTGGGATGCGAAGCTCTGGGCCGGGGAAATGCGCAAAGCCATGCCGTCACTTGACGTGCGCATCTGGCCCGACATGGGCGATCCCGCAACCATCGACTATGTAGCGGCCTGGCTGCCGCCGCCCAATGTGGTGAAGTCGCTCACCAATCTGAAGGTCATCTTCTCGCTGGGGGCCGGCGTTGACGCCATTCTGAGCGACCCAACCTTGCCGCGCCATGTGCCGATCGTCCGCGTCAATGATCTCGATCTCACCAACCGCATGTCGGAATACATCGTGCTGCATTGCCTCATGCATCACCGCCAGCAACGCAGATTGAACCAGCAGCAGAAAGACAAAGTGTGGGACAGTTTTCCGACCCATGCCGCAAGCGCCATGACGGTTGGTGTCATGGGGCTTGGCGTGATGGGCCACGACGCGGCCCGCAAACTGAAGATCATGGGCTTCAATGTTGTGGGCTGGAGCCGCAGCGCAAAGCATCTCGAAGGTATCACATGCTTTGCGGGCGCTGCGGGCCTCGACGAATTCCTCTCGCACACGGATATTCTCGTGTCGCTGCTTCCGGCCACGCCTGAGACCGACGGCATTTTGAATCGCGCCCTGTTTCGCAAGCTGTCGCGCAAAGGACCGTTTGGGGCCGCCATCCTCATCAATGCCGGCCGGGGCCGCCAACAGGTCGAGGAGGATATCATCGCAGCGTTGGATTCTGGCGAGCTTTACGCCGCAACGCTTGATGTGTTCCGGAAATCACCCTTGCCGACCGACAACCCCCTGTGGAACCACCCGCGTGTGACACTCACTCCCCATGCCGCCGCCGAGAGCGAGCCATCGGTGATCTGCGCCTATGTGGCGGAGAAGATCAGGGCCTTTGAACACGACGGCACGCTCAACAACCTCGTCGACCATGCCAGGGGGTATTGAGGGCCCCTCTCCCGAACGCGTTCCGCGTTCACCCTCTCCCACACGGGGCGAGGGTTGAAACCCAACCTTCTCCCCTTGCGGGAGAAGGTGCAGAGCAGCGTCTTGCTGCGAGGCGTAAGAGGGGTCCTCCAAATTTCATGGCGAATTTCCTGCAACCCCAACGTCGTCTTCGTGATGGGCTCAAGACTATTGTCGGTGGTCTGGGATGGTGCGGAATATGGCAGATCAACCGCGCGGTGTCAAGCGTTATTTTCCTATTGTGGAATTCACTGAGAAATTGGAGCGGGCGATGGGAATCGAACCCACGACATCTTGCTTGGGAAGCAAGAGTTCTACCACTGAACTACGCCCGCGCTGGCGGCAACACTAACCGAGACGCGCACCCACGTCAAAAGGCTTGAAGTGCTTTGAGAGTTTCAGGCCCTGTTTCTGGTAGCTCGACCCCGTCTCGCCATAGACCCGGTCGGGTTTTTCGGTAAGCGGCTCATAGACGAGACGTCCGATGATCTGGCCGTCTTCGAGAATGAACGGCACCTCGTGGCTGCGCACTTCAAGCACGGCGCGGGCCCC
>JANNFZ010000536.1:0-1675 GCA_031380375.1 Hyphomicrobiales bacterium | reverse complement strand
CTTGCCGAGAATAGCACTGTTCATCAATTCAATTATTCAAAATAATCCTGGAGCGGCCGGACCGTTATCGTGCCCGCCTTTTGTGCGGCGATGGCCTTGGTGACGGAAAGGATGCCGGGCATCGTTGTGTAATAGGGAACCTTCTGCATCACCGCCGTCTGGCGGATCGATTTTGAATCCGACTCCGATGAACGGGTTTCCGTGGTGTTGAGCACCAGCTGGATGTCGCCGTTCTTGATGGCATCGACCACATGGGGACGGCCCTCGAGGACCTTGTTGATGCGTTGGGAAGCCACACCCTTCTGCTCCAGATAGGCATGCGTGCCGCCCGTCGCCCGAATGGCAAATCCCAGTTCACTCAGTTTGCGAATGGCTGGCAGCATGGCGGATTTGTCGGCTTCCTTGACCGACACAAAGACCGTGCCGGCTTGCGGGATTCGCATGCCCGCTCCCAGTTGGCTCTTGGCAAAAGCCATGTCAAAATTCATGTCGAGGCCCATGACCTCGCCTGTTGAGCGCATTTCCGGCCCCAACAACACGTCGACACCGGGGAAACGGTTGAAGGGGAAAACCGCTTCTTTGACTGCAACATGAGAAAGCTTCTTTGTCTTCAACTTGAATGCCGAAAGGGCTTCACCCGCCATCACCCGCGCCGCGATCTTGGCGACAGGCAAACCGATCACTTTCGCGACAAAGGGGACAGTGCGCGATGCCCGGGGGTTCACTTCCAGGATATAGACTTTGCCGTCCTTCACCGCGAATTGCACATTCATGAGGCCTACGACCTTGAGCGCCAAGGCCAGCTTTTTCGATTGCGCCTCCAGCTCGGCGATGATGGCGGGCTTCAGTGAATAGGGCGGAAGGGCGCAAGCCGAGTCGCCCGAGTGGATGCCGGCCTCCTCGATGTGTTCCATGATGCCGGCAATGAACACATCCTTGCCGTCAGAGATCACATCGACATCGACTTCGGTGGCATTGGAGAGGTAGCGGTCGATGAGCACCGGCGAGTTGCCTGAGACGACAACCGCCTCCGTGATGTAGCGTTGCAATTGGGCATCGTCCTTGACGATTTCCATGGCGCGGCCGCCGAGCACATAGGAAGGCCTGATGACCACCGGGAATCCGATGCGTTTGGCAATTTTTTTGGCTTCCGCCGCAGTGCGGGCGATGCCATTCTCGGGCTGCAACAGCTTCAATTTCCTGACAAGTTTCGAGAAACGGTCGCGGTCTTCGGCGAGATCGATGGCGTCCGGCGTGGTGCCGAGAATGGGAACACCAGCGGCCTCAAGGGGATGAGCGAGTTTCAGCGGCGTCTGGCCGCCGAACTGGACAATGACACCATGGAGTTCACCTTGCTGTTCTTCGGCATGGATGATTTCCAAAACATCTTCGGCAGTCAGCGGTTCGAAATAGAGCCGGTCAGATGTATCGTAGTCGGTGGAGACGGTTTCCGGATTGCAGTTGACCATGATCGATTCATAGCCCGCATCATGCAAGGCATAGCAGGCGTGGCAGCAGCAATAGTCAAACTCAATGCCCTGGCCGATACGGTTCGGGCCGCCGCCAAGGATCATGACTTTTTTGGCGGTGGAGACGCGCTCTTCATTGCCAGTGTCTCCGGCCAATCCGGTTTCGTAGGTCGAATACATATAGGCAGTTGGGGACGCGAATTCGG
>JANNFZ010000532.1:0-3429 GCA_031380375.1 Hyphomicrobiales bacterium | reverse complement strand
CACCAATGCCAATGATAAACCCGCAACTGCCACACCTGCCCGCCAGCGGCCCCGCAAAATTCCCAACATTTCCACCAACCTGTAACGCGACCTCAGGACCGACCTCTATCGGATCGATATATGCCAATATAGAGTACACTCACTCTGTTCTTTCAAGTGATTTGTTTGTTTTGTAGTGATGTGAAACAGGGATGCAACAGGTTCACCATGCGCCCTCGCCACGGTTGTCAGTCTCTATGGCTTCACCTATAAGCGCGATCAATTCTTAACCGCTGAGTTGCTATTCACTCCGGTCTGAGGCCTCGTGGCGGAGTGGCTACGCAGAGGACTGCAAATCCTCGTACGGGGGTTCGATTCCCTCCGAGGCCTCCATTTTTATTCCGGCATGACAGGTTTGCGCAAAGTCATGCCAAGACGCTCTGCCAGCTTTGGCCAGCGCTGCTTGAACCACGAGCCGAGCCTGACCGTGGCATTGCGGCGGAAGCGCCTGACCACGGGAAAATCAATGGACAGGATGAGAAGCCCCAAGGGAATCATCCAGTAGCCCAGCACCGGCAGGAAGCCCAAAAGCCCGCCGGTGACCAGCACCACCCCCAACAGGATCCTGAGCAGCATGTTGCGCGGAACCGGTATGCGCCGGCCCAAGAAATTTATCGACTTCACCTTTGCCCTCGTCAGTTTGGCTCTGCTATATAAGCGTGAATTGTGGTTTTTCACCCCCAAAAGAAGCCGGGCAAAAAACCTTTTACAGGCCGGATGTCTCTGCTATAGCCCGCCCACATTCCTCGATAGCTCAGTTGGTAGAGCATTCGACTGTTAATCGAATGGTCGCTGGTTCGAGTCCAGCTCGAGGAGCCATTTTTCAAGGACCTGCCATGCGCAGGCCTTTTTGCTGATGGCATGGCCTTGGTCTTGCAGCTAAGCATTCTGCCAGACAGGAATTGAACATGGACATCCGCCAAGACGTCGTCGCCGCCATCGGCAACACCCCCCTCATCAAGCTGCGGAAAGCGTCGGAACTCACAGGCTGCACGATTTTGGGCAAGGCCGAATTCATGAATCCCGGCCAGTCGGTCAAGGACCGGGCGGCCGTCTACATCATCCGCGATGCTGTGGCGCGGGGTGAACTGAAACCGGGTGGCACGATTGTCGAAGGCACGGCGGGCAATACCGGCATTGGCATTGCCATGGTGGCCAATGCCATGGGGTTCAAAACCGTCATTGTCATTCCCGAGACCCAATCCCAGGAGAAGAAGGATGCACTCCGGCAATTGGGTGCCGAACTCGTGGAAGTGCCTGCGGTGCCCTACAAGAACCCCAACAACTATGTGAAATATTCAGGCCGCCTTGCGACAGCGCTCGGCGGGCTTTGGGCCAACCAGTTCGACAATGTGGCAAACCGCCAGGCCCATATTGAAACGACAGGACCGGAAATCTGGTCGCAGACGGATGGCAGGATTGATGGCTTCGTCTGTTCCGTAGGCTCAGGCGGCACCCTCGCTGGCGTCAGCATCGCCCTGAAAGAGCGCAACAGCAATATCAGAATTGCACTTGCCGATCCCATGGGGGCGGCACTCTACAGCTACTACAAGACGGGCGAGCTGAAATCCGAAGGCTCATCCATTACCGAAGGCATCGGCCAGGGCCGCATCACCAAGAACCTCGAAGGGCTTGTTGTCGATGAGGCATTTCAAGTTCCCGACAGCGAGGCCATTCCGCTGGCCTTTGACCTTCTTGAACAAGAAGGCCTGTGCATGGGCGGTTCGACCGGCATCAATGTCGCGGGCGCCATCAGGCTCGCAAGAGAAATGGGACCTGGCCACACCATCGTGACCGTGCTCTGCGACTATGGCTCGCGCTATGCATCAAAACTGTTCAATCCGGCATTCCTTCGTTCCAAGGAATTGCCCGTGCCAAAGTGGCTGGAAACCCAGTCCACTGCACCGAAGGTCTTTGAGCCCGCATAAAAAAACCCGGCATGGAGACCATGCCGGGCTGTCGGTTCTGGAGATCACGCCGGCTTAGGCAATGATGGCGATGTCCGTGTTCAAAAGATTGATGTTGGTCGGGCCAAAGTCGACGATGCAATAGGCGTCAGCCGCACCGTTGACCGAACCCGTTGGATCAAACCACAGCGTGTCATTCGCCTGGTTATAGACGAAGCGCGTGGTGGTCTGGGTTGACACGTTGGACGAGACAAATGACTCGAAGCGGTTTGCCGCGAGATCGGCCTGCGCACCAAGGCTGCCGAAGGCGGCATTCTTGAACTCGAAGCCGTCACCGACGTTGAAGGAGGCAATCTTGTCGCCGCCGAGGACGCCAACAGCGCTGCCGCCGTCGGTGACCTGGACATAGCGATAGATTTCATTGCCTGTCGTGTCGGTCTTGAAGATATCCATGCCGGCACCGCCGATATAAATGTCGTTACCGATGCCGCCGGCCAGGTTGTCTTCCTGGTTGCCGACTGTCGAGGTATCGGCGGTCGCCGATGTGCCGCCGACGAGGGTGTCATTGCCTTCGCCGCCTTCCAGCGTGTCGTCACCGTCTTTGCCAACCATGGTGTCGTTGCCGAGGTAGCCGCGCAGGATGTTGACGACTGATGAGCCGGTCAAGCTGTCATTGAACAACGCGCTATTGGAACCGTAGAGGTTTTCGATGGACACGAAAGTGTCGCCCAAGGCCGCACCAGCTGCCACCACCGAGCCGTCAAGTGAAGCCGTGACAGCGGCGCTTGCATACTGGTAGCTCATGGTGTCAACGCCATCCTGGCCGTCATGGCTATCAGTGCCGTTGCCCCAGTAGAAGGTGTCATTGCCGGTGCCAACCAACAAGGTGGACGAGCCACCGCGCATGGTGTCGTTGCCGTCGCCGCCGAGGATGAAGTCGTTGCCAGCATCGCCGTTCAGCGTGTCACTGCCGTTACCGCCATAGAGATAGTCGTTGCCGCCGGCACCATTCAAGGTGTCAACACCGCCAGAGCCAGAGAGTACGTTGGCCGCCGCAGAACCGGTGATGGTGTCGTTGCCGGTGGATGAGCCGATAACGTTTTCCACGAGGCTGGCAGCGTTCCAGGTGTCACCCGCAGCTGCGCCACCCATGGCACCTCCGATAACAACCGTTACAGCTGCGCCATTAAAGAACGACACTGTGTCGACGCCGGTACCGCCGTCATAGTAGTCGTTGCCCGTTCCGCCGATGAGCGTGTCGTTGCCGTCACCGCCGCGCAAATTGTCATTGCCTGCGCCGCCGTTCAGAACGTCGTTGTCGGCTTCGCCAAACAGCGAGTCATTTCCGTCTTCGCCATTGATTGTGTCATTGCCGGCACCACCGTTTATGACGTCATTGCCGCCATTGCCGTTCAAAAGGTCATCGCCGGCGTTGCCGAACATGGTGTCGGCCCAATCGCCACCGGCATAAATGTCGGGCGAG
>JANNFZ010000512.1:0-3576 GCA_031380375.1 Hyphomicrobiales bacterium | reverse complement strand
GACTCTTCGCCTCATGCTGAAGCTGTTCTTTTCGCATTTGCATATACGTCAGAATTTGTTAGTCAGATTTTGAGCTAGAAAACGTGACCTCGATCGTAGGGACCTCATCCGCCCCTTCGGGGCACCTTCTCCAGAGGAGAAGGGACAAGCCCAAAAATACGTCCCCTCTCCATTCATGGAGAGGGTGGCGCATAGCGCCGGGTGAGGTCGCTTACTATTTGCTTCCCAAATAGGCTTCCATGCTGTCATCCATCGCTTCCAGCCATTTGGTGTGGTGGGTGGGTGACATTGTTCCGGTCATCAGCGAGCGATAGCCCTTGTTGCGGTAGCCCATGATGTCGGCGGCCTTGTCGTGTTCCCAATCCATGAATGTTTTGTTGGTGCCTTCAATGTCGAAACTTGGATAGTCGGTGGCCTCGATCAACTGCTTCACGTAGTCGCCCTGGAACCAGATCATCTGTTCGGCATCCTCAAGCTTTTCTTCGCGCTTGCGCCACTTTTTCGAGTCCTTCAGCATCACGTCAGGCTTTGGCAGTTTGATGCGGCCGAGGACCACATCGCGCACATACCAAGCCTGTGCATCAAACATGTTGAAAGTGTAGAACTGGTCCTGCATGCCCATGAAGAACAGCCTGGGGTTCGCCTCCCAGACAACACCTTTGTAGAGGTCAAGCGGCCACAGGCGGTTGGTGGTCTTGAGACGCAGGTCTTCTGCCATGAAGGGGAAGTGGTGCTTGTAGCCGGTGCACAGGATGATGGCGTCGATTTCCTTGGTTGAGCCATCCTTGAAATGCGCTGTCTTGCCGGCGAGCTTTTGCAAGAGCGGGCGCTCTTCAAAACGCTCCGGCCATTTAAAACCCATGGGCTTGGTACGGTAGGTGGCCGTCACCGAGGCGGCACCATACTTCCAGCATTGCGAGCCGATGTCTTCGGCGGAATAGCTGCGCCCGACGATCAGCACATGCTTGCCCTTGAACTCCAGCGCGTCACGGAAATCATGGGCGTGCATGACCCGGCCATTGAACGAGCGTATGCCGTCAAACTCCGGCACATGGGGGGTGGAGAAGTGGCCGGATGACACAATCACATTGTCGAACTCCTCCGTGTACACCCGGTCCTTGTTGTGGTCGTGGACAGTCACGTTGAATTTCTTTTTTTTCTTGTCAAAACTCACCATGCGCACCGGAGAATTGAAGCGCACCCACTTGCGAACCCCGGCCTTTTCCACACGGCCCTTGATGTAGTCCCAGAGCACGGCGCGCGGCGGATAGGAGGGGATGGCTTTGCCGAAATGTTCCTCAAATGAATAGTCGGCGAACTCTAGGCATTCCTTGGGGCCGTTGGACCACAGATAGCGGTACATGGAGCCGTGCACAGGCTCGCCATGTTCATCAAGCCCGGTGCGCCAAGTGTAGTTCCAAAGGCCGCCCCAGTCAGACTGCTTTTCAAAGCAGACGATTTCCGGGATTTTCGCTTTTTTCTTTTTGGCGGATTGGAAGGCGCGCAAGACCGCAAGGCCCGAAGGCCCGGCACCGATGACTGCAACGCGGGTCATATCAATTCTCCATCTTCATTCGGGAAAAATGCCGGGGCTGGTCGCTGCACCATCGTCATGTTTGGAAAGCCATTCAACGGTTGTCGGGCGATAGCGGGTGAGGCCCTTGTAGTCGATGAGTTCGGGTGGAAGGTCACGCAGCACCCTATGGAAGCGGCGCGCCCATTTCGGCACGGTCACCAGCTCTTCCATTTTCAGGAGATAACAGCGGATGCCGAAGAGAATGGCGTTGGAGCGCGGCAGGCGCCACAGCGTTTGCAATTCGCAGCGCAAGTGAACTTTGCTTCCGACATTCTCCGGCGTGACCGTTGCGCGGTCGGTGCCCCATTTTGGATAATTCTCAGGGGATGTGTCGAGGCGCGGGTTGATTGTCATGGTCCAGTTGAGACGGCGCACCGGCCTACCCTGCTGGAGGTTCAGGAGAAACTTGAGAGCCCGCTCAAAGACGCCGATCTGGTGGGCCAGCGGCACGGGCCCGTGCCATTCCATGAAATTCATGCCGATGTCGAAATCAAGCGACCAGTCGGCCTGCGTTGTGACCATGCCGGCATCCATCCACAGGTTGCCGTCACGCTGGTCGACGATGCAAAAGTCGCCTTGCGCCTGGCGGGTGATGTATTCCATGGGCTCATAAGGCAGCGTCGGTGGATCACCGAAGGTGAAGCTCTGGTCGATGTTGAGCGGGCGGTTGATCCAGCGCCACTGGTCGCCGTTTTTCGTGAGCGTGAAATGCTCCGGAAATCCCTCGGCCTGTTTTTCCATGAGGAGTTCCAGGGTGTCCCATTGTGCCGCCATCATGTGCGGCAGGGCCTGGCAGCGCAACGGATCCTCCTTCAGCACAAGGGCGCGGTCATGCATTTCCGACACATAGTGCTCGTCGACATCGACGGGCGCATTGTAGGCGTGGCCCGCTGGCCCCGCCGCCACATGGGGCTCCATGTTGACGGCATACATGTATTTGTCTTCGTGGAAGGGGAAGGGGAAGCGGCGGATTGTCTCCGGCGAATTGCGGAAGGTGAAATCGTCGCGGAAGCTTTCGGTTTTGAAGGTGATGTTCATGATGCCTCCTAAATATCGAGCGTGATCTGCTCGCCCTTGATGCGGGATATGCAGATCATGATTTTTTTGCCCGATGCCTTGTCTTCGGGCTCGAGGTAAATATCGTTGTGAAGCAATTCACCCTTGCACGAGACAACACCTGTTTCACATTGTCCGCAAGCGCCGCCCCGGCACATGTAGGGCGCATCGACACCTGCCGCTTCGACAGCCTCGAGAATGCTCTGGTGTTCGCCAACGGTGATGGTTTTCCGCGAACGTTTCAGCACTGCTTCAAATGGCTTGCCGGTGGGAGGTGCCAGAAAGCGCTCGGAATGCATGTTCTGTTTCGGCCAGCCGAGAGCCTTGCCTTTGGCCAATACGCCGTCGATCATGCCCGATGGTCCGCAG
Source organism: Hyphomicrobiales bacterium (assembly GCA_031380375.1). GTDB lineage: Bacteria > Pseudomonadota > Alphaproteobacteria > Rhizobiales > Aestuariivirgaceae > Aestuariivirga. The sequence continues at coordinate 575 of JANNFZ010000512.1, read as the reverse complement.
ACATACATGTGGGTGCCAAGCGCCTGCTGCGACAGGATCTGATCAACAGGGATAAATGATTTTTCTGCATCGCAATAGATTTTTACCCGCTGGGCACCGTAGCGTTGCAGCAGGTCCTGCCAGTAGGCCCCGTGGGTCCGGGTGCGCAGGGCATAGTGCAGTTCAAAGCTCCGGTCCTCATGGGCCATCTGGTCCATCATGGCGAGGAAGGGTGTTATGCCAATGCCGCCAGCAAAGAAAATGTGCTTGCGGGCCCGATGATCGTAGGGAAACAGATTGAGCGGTTGAGTGACTGTGAGTTGGTCGCCGACTTTCACATGATCATGCATGAAGTGCGAACCGCCCCGGGATTTCTCGACGCGCAGCACGCTGATCGCGAAAGCACTGCGGTCACTGGGCGGCGACATCAGGGAATAAGGATTGCGGCGCAGCAGTTTTCCGTCCTGCATGGCGACGACGTACGCGACCTCGATGCGCAGGGGCAGCGTGTCGCCGGCCTTCACGCTGTCGGGGGCCTTGAAGCGGACATGCGTGCTCTCGGCCCCGCGCGTCTTCCCCCCCGAGATCGTGCGGCC
>JANNFZ010000274.1:0-6896 GCA_031380375.1 Hyphomicrobiales bacterium | reverse complement strand
GTCGCGTTGTACCCCTCTCCCGCCTCGCTTTCGCGAGGCACCCACTCCCGCAAGGGGCGAGGGCGAAGCAAACAAAAAAAGGGCACCCACGCGGATGCCCCTTGCAATTGATTCGTGGACTGACGTTATCAGCCCTTGTTCATGGCGTTCTTGATAAGGCCCGCGACGATCTGCAGGACCAAACCGCCGACGCCGCTGGCTGCGATGTTGCCGATGTCAAAGCCGCCCGTGGAGGCCATGCCGAGCAGTGGACCAAGCAGCGAACCGCCGCCAACGCCACCGACCGCACCAGCAATGGTGTTGCCGAGGTTGCCGAGGCTCGAGTTCTTCATGGCCGCGCCGCCGATGTTGCCGCCCACAGCGCCCGCCACGAGCTGAAGGATCAGAGGAAGAAGAGATTCCATAATGTAGCTCCCATAAGGTGAGCCCGCCCCCGCGGCGGGTTAACGAAAGGTTACCATCAATTGGATTCGGCACAAAGTCGAAGTTTGGCCTGTGGTGCGCTGCGAAAACTGTGCCGGAATGACACAGGCCCGTCACACCATGCGCATCGACATGCCGCCATCAATGGCCAGCGTCTCGCCGGTGATGAAAGGATTGGTCAGGAGTTCGATTGCTGCTGACGCCACCAGATCCGGCGTGCCGAAGCGACGCAGCGGAATGCGGTTGTCGAGATTGTTGCGTTCAGTCTCCGGTGTCATGGCGGCATGAAAGCGGGTCCGGATGATGCCGGGTTCAATCACATTGACGCGAATGCCTTCGGCACCATGATCACGGGCCAGCGCCCGGGCCATCTGCGGCAGCGCACCCTTGACCGTCTGATAGGCGACGGTGTTGGGGCAGCCCCTTTTGCCCGCCACCGATCCGATCATCAGGAAGCCGCCGCCACGTACAGCGAGCGCTGGCTGCACGGCGCGAAACAAGTGGAACACCGCATGGACGTGGGTGTTGAAGGCCTGAAGCCATTGTTCGACTGTCAGATCACTGATTTTTCCGGGATTGGCGCCACCAGCGGCAGGCACCGCATAGTCAATGCGGCCGAAGTCCTTCATCGCAGTGCGTTGCAGGTTATCCGAAGTTTTCGCATCGCTGGCATCACCCGCGACGAAGCGGACGTCCGTCAATTTGCCGAGATCACCCAGGAGTGTTTCAACTTCGCCATCACTGGTCCGGCCGTTGAGGACCAGGCGGACTTTTCGGTGGGCGAGGGCCGTGGCAATGGCAGCGCCGATGCCTCTGGTGCCACCGGTGATGATTGCAACTTCCATGAATCAGCCTTTAAGCCTCTTGTTTGCAAATGCACTGCCAGAATGGGATTTCAGGTACTTTTCGAATTCCAACGCTTTAATTTTGCCGGGGAAAGCACAATACCACACCAACACCCAAGGCGTGAACTTGGCAGTGTGAGCGGAATTGCCTGAATTGTGCTCGCGCAAGCGTCGCTTCAGGTTTTCAGTTGCACCAGTGTATTTCTGGTCCGGAGCAGCTGTGCTTCGCAAAATATAGACGTACCACACATTCTGCTCCAGCCCGTCGCCGCCCTACGGGCTATGCCGGGCACGCTTTGCCCAAACGGTCAACGCTTGGCTGCGCCACGCGTAGCCCTCTTGGGCGAAGCGTGGTGGGAGATACTGGACTCGAACCAGCGACCCCTGCGATGTGAACACAGTGCTCTACCAACTGAGCTAATCTCCCGCTGCCACCGGGGTGCCACGCTATAAAGGGGCGGGGACCGCAAAGTCAATAACGGGCGTCATCGGCTTGGTAAGGGAAGTTTCAGCAGTCATTCACTATAGCCTGCGCCAACGCAACCGCAGTGCAGGAATGAACGTATCTCCGCCATGGTCAAAATCTTCACAACACTCGGCATCCTGCTCGTGGTCGGCGGGCTTGCCTATCATTTCGCCGCCCTTGCCTTGTTCAATGCCTTTGTTCCCAAGGATGCAGGATCAGCGCTTTTTCAGTCCGGTGTGGCCTATGGCCCGGACCCGCGCCAACGCTTCGATATCTACAAGCCCGATGGCCAAGGTCCGTTTCCAATCCTGGTCTTTGCCTATGGCGGGTCGTGGGATTCGGGCCGCCGGCAGGACTATGGCTTCGTGGGCCGGGCCTTCGCATCGCAAGGCTATGTCACCATCATTCCCGACTATCGTGTTGTGCCGGAAGCGCACTATCCCGATTTTGTGAATGACATGGCGGATGCATTGGCCGTGGCACAGGCCCAGGCGCCGAAGTTTTCCGGTGATGCAGCGCGGCTCTATTTTGTAGGGCATTCGGCAGGCGGCTATAACGTTGCACAAGCCGCCCTTCTGCCGGGCCTGCTTGAATCCCGGGGCATCGTGCGTGCGCAGTTGAAGGCCGTTGTGACCATCGCCTCGCCGCTTGATGTCGTGGTGCTTGATTTTCCCATCACCCGGGCGGCCTTCGGTCGGGCTCCCGATCTCTTGGCCACCCAGCCGGTGAATCAGGCACGTGCCGATGCGCCACCTTTCCTGCTGTTGCATGGGTCTGCCGACACAACCGTCAAGCCCTACAATGCCGAGCACATGGAAAAGGCCCTGCGCGGCGTTGGTGCCAGGGTGGAGCGCAAGCTTTATGCAGGAGTCTCCCATGCCGGAAGCCTTTTGGCGCTGGCCAAGCCATTCCGTGGCCGCACCCCGGTGTTTGCCGATATTCTCGCGTTTTTTCAGAAATACCGCTGAACGAGATCCCAGGCTTCATCATAGTGGTCAATGACATGCGTGGGGCCAAAGGCACTCACATGCTGTGACGTATAGCCAAAGCTGACGGCAATGACCGGCACGCCGGCATTTTGCGCCGTCAGAATGTCGGTCTCGCTGTCGCCGAACATCAGTGTGCGTGAGGCATCGACCCCAAGACGCCGCGCCACCTCGTGGTAGGGTGCGGGATCGGGCTTCATCACGGCCAGCGTATCCCCCCCCACAATGGCCGGGAAACGTTTGCCCAGGCCCAGTTCGGCCAGCAGCTTGAATGAGAGATGCTCAACCTTGTTGGTGCAGACACCAAATTTGAGACCGCGTGCTTCGGCGCGCTGCAAAAGCGTTTCGAGTCCTTCAAACATCACGCTCGAAACGGCGATGTGGGTGCCATAGTAATCAAGGAATGCGCCATGCAGCCGTTTCAGCGTGGCCTCGTCGGCTGGTGCACCCGTGGCGTTGATGCCGCGCTCAATCAGGTTCATGGCCCCGTGACCGACAAAGCCCCGCAATTGCGCCATGCTGACGGGGGCGCGCTTGTACAGGGACAGGGCATGATTGGTGGCATGCAACAGGTCGGGCGCTGTATCAACCAGCGTGCCGTCGAGATCAAAAATCAACGCCTCAAGTGCCATGCAAAATCCCGTGGTGGGGCCTCCTGTGGAGTGTTTGTAACCCAGGGTTCCCCATGCTAAGCCCCGCCCCGAAATCGGGAGACTTTACATGGACATTCGCAAAACCCAGGCTTTGCGCGACATATTGAAAGACAAAGCACTTCTCAAGGACAAATGTTACATCAACGGCAAATGGGTTGAGGGCAAGTCAAACATCGATGTGACCAATCCGGTCGACGAGCGCGTCATCGGTTCGGTGCCGAAACTGGGCGCTGCCGAAACCCGTGAGGCCATTGCCGGAGCGGAAGCAGCCCAGAAACTGTGGGCCAAGAAGACCGCAAAGGAACGGGCCGGAATCCTGCGCAAATGGTTCAACCTGATGATGGAAAACCAGGAGGATCTCGCCCAGATATTGACGGCGGAGCAGGGCAAGCCCTTGACCGAATCCCGCGGTGAAATCGCCTATGGCGCCAGCTTCATCGAATATTTCGCGGAAGAGGCCCGCCGCATCTATGGCGAAACGGTGCCTTCACCCTGGCCCAACGGCCGCATCGTGATCATCAAGCAGCCGGTCGGTGTTATCGCCGCCATTACGCCGTGGAACTTTCCCAATGCCATGATCACCCGGAAAGCCGGCGCGGCACTGGCCGCCGGCTGCGCCATGGTTTGCAAACCCGCCAGCGAAACGCCGTTGTCAGCACTCGCCATGGCCGAACTCGGCGAGCGGGCGGGCATCCCCGCAGGCGTGTTCTCGGTCATCACCGGCTCGGCCCGCGAAATCGGTGCCGAGATGACGGCAAGCCCCATTGTCCGTGGACTGACGTTTACAGGCTCAACCGAGATCGGCCGCTTGCTGATGCAGCAGTGCGCGCCCACCATCAAGAAGATGGGATTGGAACTCGGCGGCAATGCCCCCTTCATTGTCTTTGACGATGCCGACCTTGATGCGGCGGTGCAGGGTGCCATGATTTCCAAGTACCGCAATGCCGGGCAAACTTGCGTCTGTGCCAACCGCATCTATGTGCAGGAGGGCGTCTATGATGCCTTTGCCGGGAAGCTGACCGCCGCCGTCAGCAAGCTGAAAGTCGGCAACGGTGTTGATGACGGCGTGACCACCGGCCCCCTGATCAATGCCGCCGCCGTCAAGAAGGTCGAAGAACACATCGCCGATGCCATCGCCAAGGGTGGCAAGGTCACCACCGGCGGCAAGGCCATGGGCGGCAATTTCTTTGAGCCGACGATCATCACCGGCGTCACCAGCGCCATGGCCGTGGCCCGCGAGGAAACATTCGGTCCGGTGGCACCGTTGTTCAAGTTCAAGACCGAGGACGAAGTTGTTGCCATGGCCAATGCCACCGAATTCGGCCTCGCCTGCTATTTCTACACCCGCGACATCGGCCGCGTCTGGCGGGTTGGCGAAGCCCTGGAATACGGCATGGTCGGCATCAATGAAGGCATGATCTCGACGGCCGAAGCACCCTTTGGCGGCGTCAAGGAGTCTGGGTTGGGCCGCGAAGGCTCGCGCCATGGCCTCGAGGAATACCTCGAAGTGAAATATCTGATGATGGGGGGGCTTGGTAAGTGAGCGCCAAGAAGAAGTACAACATTACGGCAGACGACAAGAAAAAGGCGGCAGCCAAAGCAGCACTCAAATTTGTCGCACCGGGCATGACTATCGGCCTGGGAACGGGTTCGACCGCCGACCACTTCACCCGGGCCCTTGGCGAGGCTGTGAAGGCCGGACTTGACGTTTCCTGCGTGCCCACCTCGAAAGCCACAGCCGCACTCGCGGGTTCTCTTGGCATCAAGCTCGTGTCGCTCAACGACCATCCGCATCTCGATTTCACCTTTGACGGCGCCGATGAATTTGACCCGCAGTTCCGCCTCGTCAAGGGCGGAGGCGGCGCCTTGCTGGTTGAGAAGATCGTCGCCTCCTCTTCAAAATTCGTGGTGACGATTGCCGATGAGTCAAAGCGCGTGGCCGTGCTTGGCAAGTTTCCCTTGCCGGTTGAAGTCGTGAACTTTGGTGTGCGTGCCACAGTGTGGAAAATGGAACGGGTGTTCAAGATGCTGAACATGGAACCCAAAATGTCCGTGCGCATCAAAGACGGAAAGCCGTTCCGGACGGAAGGCGGCAACAGCATCATTGATTGTGCCTGCGGCGAGTTGAAGGAACCCGACCGCCTCGAGATCATGCTCAACAACCTGCCGGGTGTGGTGAACAACGGGCTGTTTATCGGTCTTTCCGGCATCATAATGGTGGGCACCACCAACGGCGTTGAGGAATTGCGCCGCGGATGAGTGCCTGTGACTATGATCTCTTTGTCATAGGTGCAGGCTCCGGCGGCGTGCGTGCCGGGCGCATTGCGGCAAAACACGGCGCCAGGGCCGCCGTTGCGGAGGAATACCGGGTCGGTGGCACTTGCGTCATCCGGGGTTGCGTGCCGAAGAAGCTTCTGGTTTACGCCTCGAAATTCGCGGAGGAATTCGAGGACGCGGTGGGCTTTGGCTGGACCACCGAGAAGGTCTCCTTTGACTGGTCCACGCTCATCGAAAACAAGGACCGGGAGATTGAACGTCTCAGCAAGATCTATCTGAGGAACCTTGAGGCGGCAGGTGCCGAACTGATCCGGGAGCGGGCTGTCATCCTCGATCCCCACACAGTCCAATTGGCATCGGGCCGCAAGATCACCACGCGCTACATTCTCATTGCCACGGGGGCCTCCCCCTTCGTGCCGCGCCATTTGCCGGGCCACGAACTGGCCATCACATCGAACGAAGCCTTTGACCTCCAGCGCCTGCCCCGCCGCATGGTGATCGTCGGCGGCGGCTATATTGCCGTCGAGTTCGCCGGCATCTTCAACGGCCTTGGCGTCGAGACCATTCTTGTCTATCGCGGCGAGCAAATCCTGCGCGGCTTTGATGATGACATGCGCAACCACCTTGCTGCTGAAATGAAGAAGAAGGGCATTGATATCCGGACCAAGCTTGATGTCGCGGCGATCGAGCGCTCGGGCGATGGCGTGCGCGTGACCATGAATGATGGTTCGGCCATCGGAGCCGGACAGATCATGTTTGCCACGGGCCGCATTCCCAATAGCCATGGGCTTGGCCTGGAAAACGTCGGCCTGCACGGCACGGCCCACGGTGCCGTCGCCGTCGATGCCTATTCAAAGACGAGCGTGGATTCCATCTATGCGGTGGGTGACGTCACCAACCGCGTGAACCTGACACCGGTGGCGGTCCGCGAGGGCCAGGCTTTTGCCGATACGGTTTTTGGCAACAAACCGACGGCCGTCAATCACAGCATGATACCTACGGCGGTGTTTTCGCAGCCTGAACTCGGAACCGTCGGGCTGACAGAAGCTGAGGCTCGCGAGTCCCACGCCAAGGTCGACATCTACAAGTCCAATTACCGTCCGATGAAGCACACGCTGACAGGCCGCGCCGAACGCATTTTCATGAAACTGGTGGTCGATGGCGAGACTGATCGCGTGCTGGGCTGCCACATCGCGGGCATGGATGCCGGGGAAATGGCGCAGATCGTCGGCATTGCGCTCACCTG
>JANNFZ010000449.1:0-1703 GCA_031380375.1 Hyphomicrobiales bacterium | reverse complement strand
GTTTTCATATCAATTTGCCGGTATAGGTGTGACTATTTCACCGCCCCCAGCTTCGTGATGCCTCCCATGTACGGCACCAATACATCCGGCACCGTGACACTACCGTCGGCATTCTGGTAATTCTCCAGCACCGCGACCAGCGTTCTACCCACCGCAAGCCCCGAGCCATTGAGCGTATGGACAAAACGCGTGCCCTTGCCTTCGGTTGGCTTGTAGCGCGCATCCATGCGCCGCGCCTGGAAATCACCGCACACCGAACACGAGGAAATCTCGCGGAAGGCATTCTGCCCCGGCAGCCAGACTTCAAGGTCATAGGTGAGGCGACTGCCGAAGCCCATGTCTCCGGCGCAGAGTTTCATGACGCGGTAATGCAGGCCAAGTGCCTGCAGGATTGCTTCAGCGCACCCCGTCATGCGCTCAAGTTCGGCGCGGGATTGTTCTGGCGTGGTGATGGAGACGAGTTCCACCTTGGAAAATTGATGCTGGCGGATCATGCCCCGCGTGTCACGGCCCGCCGCTCCGGCCTCGGCGCGGAAACACGGCGTATAGGCAGTGAGGCGCAGTGGAAGGTCAGCTTCTTCAACAACGCTCTCGCGCACTGTGTTGGTCAGCGACACTTCGGCCGTCGGAATGAGCCAGCGGCCATCGGTGGTGCGGAACTGGTCTTCGGCAAACTTCGGCAATTGCGCCGTGCCAAACATGGTCTTGTCGGAGACCAGCATTGGCACATAACATTCGGTATAGCCGTTGGCGCTTGTGTGAATATCCAACATCAGGTTGGCGATAGCGCGTTCCATACGGGCCATCTGCTTCTTCAGCACCACAAAACGGGCACCCGCCATTTTCGCCGCCGTTTCGAAATCCATGAGCTTCAGGCGCTCGCCGATTACAAAATGCTGGCGCGGTTCCCAATTGAAAGCGGGCTTTTCGCCCCAGCGCCTGACCTCGACATTGCCGTGCTCATCGGCACCGTCAGGCACCTCGTCCAATGGGATATTGGGAATGACCGAAAGCGCGTCATTGAGCTTCTGGGTGATCAGGCGCTCGCCCTCCTCGCCTTGGGTGAGCGCATCCTTCAATGCCGCCACTTCCGCCTTGATCGCCTCGGCGCGCGGCTTGTCGCCCGCCTTCATGGCGTCGCCGACCTGTTTCGAAAGCTCGTTGCGCTTGGTCTGGGTCTCTTGCAGTTTCTGCAACAGGTCGCGGCGCTCACCATCAATGGCAAGCAGCGTCGATGACAGGGGTGCGAGCCCTCGTCGTGCAAGGCCGGCGTCAAACCCTGCAGGGTTGTCTCGTATCGCCTTGATATCATGCATGGAAAGGCCTTGCGCTCAAACAGGTTTTACGAGGTCGGTGCCTGCCGCTTCCGCGGCATCCTTGGCGGCCTTCGCGGCGTCACGGCGTTTCTCGAGGAAACGCACGGCGAAAACCGCGATTTCATAAAGGCCTGCCAACGGCACCGCCATGGACAGCATGGAAATCGGATCGGGTGGCGTGATAACCGCCGCCACGGCGCAAACCCCAACCAACGCAAAACGGCGGCCCTTGGTCAGTTGGTCGGCTTTCACCACGCCCATCTGGCCAAGCAATGTGAGAACAACCGGCAACTGGAATGCCAGGCCAAAGGCCAGGATCAGCATCATCACGAAGTCGAGATAGGCTTCAACATCGGGCATGAGTTCGACAAGATTCTTGTCTCCCAC
>JANNFZ010000437.1:0-3221 GCA_031380375.1 Hyphomicrobiales bacterium | reverse complement strand
AACAGCGGTATGGCACCGCAGCTTTTCCACCAATCGCGGCAAAGAGACCATGTATCTTGAGGACTTGTCGGTGCTGCCCGGTTTCCGCCGCAAGGGAGTCGCCAAGGTACTGTTGCGCGAGACGGCAAAATTGGCTGTGAGCAAGGGTTACCCTTCCATCTATTGGCTGATGATGGACTGGAATGAAGCGGCCCGCGATCTCTACGCCAAGGCCGGCGCCCATATTGAAAAAGGCACCAGCTTTTGCCGGATCGACGGCGAAGCCTTGAAGGCGTTGGCGGAATGAACCGCATCGCCCTCGTTGTCGCTGTTTCCCGCAATGGCGTGATCGGGAGCGAGGGCGGCTTGCCCTGGCGTATTCCATCCGATCTAAAACGCTTCAAGGCCACAACCATGGGCAAGCCCGTCATCATGGGACGCAAGACCTGGGAAAGCATCCCGAAGCGGCCTTTGCGTGGGCGGCGGAACATCGTGCTCACCCGAAGCACAAAATTTGTTGCGGAAGGCGCTGAAGTAGCAGCCAACATCGAAGAAGCAGTGCAAATGGCGCGTGCCGAAAACCCACCAGAAATCTGTGTCATTGGAGGCGGCGAGGTCTTCCGCCTGTTCTTCCGGTTGGCGGACCGGCTTTATCTGACCGAAGTTGATATTGACGCTGAAGGTGACACCCGGTTCCCTCAAATCGACCCAACCCAGTGGACAGAGGTCTTGCGGGAAACAGTGGCTCCCGGCCCTTCTGACAGCGCTGGATTTACCCTCCGGGTGCTCGACCGTAAACCTGTCCAAACCGTAAGCTAAGGCACATGGACTTTCGCGGGAACGCTCCCTATATCCCGTCATCTCTTGCAATTGCCGTGAGGACGAAACATGCCGTGGAACAAGGATGAAGGTGGTGGTCAAGGCCCGTGGGGACGGGGTCCCTGGGGCGGTGGCAACCGCAACAACCCCCGCAACAATGGCGGCGGCAATCGCGGCGGCCCCGGCAATCTTCCCCCCGAACTCGACCAGCTCCTGCAGCGTGGGCGGGACAACCTGAAGAATGTACTGCCTGGCGGCGGGCGCATGTCGTGGCTGTTGCCAATTGCGGCTGTTGTGCTCTTTGTCGTTTATAATTCGGTCTATCAGGTTCAGCCCGATGAGCGCGGTGTGGTTCTCAGGCTTGGCCAGTATGACCGGACAGTCGAGCCTGGCCTGCAATTTGCGATGTGGCCCATTGACGTGATCGAAAAACCCAAGGTCGGAAGCGTGCGCCAGCTCGCCATTGGTTCTGATGGCAATGAGGGCCAGATGCTGACCAGTGACAAGAACATCATCAGCGTGCCGTTCACCGTGCAGTGGCGGATTTCAATTCCCAAGGACTTCCTGTTCAACGTGTTGGACCAGGAACGCACCATCAAGGCCCTGTCGCAAAGCGCCATGCGCGAAGTCGTGGCGCAGAATACAGCGCAGGGCGTGTTGACCACACGCAAGGATGCTATTGCCGCACAGGTGTCGCAGATTACCCAGGGGCTCCTTGATTCCTACAACGCAGGCGTGATGATCACAGCCATCAACCTCGGTGATGTGCAACCGCCGCCGGAAGTGGCTGATGCCTTTGCCGACGTGGTCCGGGCCGGCCAAAACAAGATCCAGATTGAAAACGAGGCCCAACAATACCGAAACCAGATCGTCCAGCAGACCGCAGGTGAAGTGGCAAAGCTCAACGAGGAGGCCGAAGGCTACAAGGCGTCCACCATCGCCGATGCCAAAGGCGAAGCTGCCCGGTTTGTCTCGGTTTATGATGAGTACAAGAATGCCAAGGATGTGACCCGCCAGCGTATTTTTCTTGAAACCATGGAAAAAGTTCTGTCGCAGTCCAACAAGATCATCATTGAAGGTGGTCCGAATGGCAGCGGTGTCGTGCCCTATCTGCCGTTGCCGCAAATCCAGAAATCCATCGGCCAATCGAACTGAGGACGCAACATGAGTATCTTTCGCAACAGCTTTGCCGTCATCGTCGCCGTTGGCCTGTTTCTCGCCTATCTCAGTTCATTTGTGGTGGATGAACGCGAACAGGTGATCGTGCAGCGTTTCGGCGAAATCAGCCGCGTGGTGAAGGTCCCGGGCCTCTATTTCAAGTTTCCCTTTGCCGAAACCGTGACAAGGGTTGAAGACCGCATCATCATCTGGGAAGACAATGACCGCCAGGTGCAGGACAAGGACAGCCAAGTCTACATCGTCGATGCCATCACCCTCGCCCGCATCAAGGACGCGCAGGTATTCCGCGAAACCCTGGGTGCCAGCCTCGAGCAGGGCGAAATCCGCATCGGCGCTTTGCTCGACGCGGCCCTGCGCCAGACCTATGGCCGACGCTCGTTCGACCAAGTACTGACGGCCGACCGTGCCGACATGATGCATGAAATCCGTGAGCAGTTGCGCAAGGAAGCCGACAAGCTTGGCATCGAAATCGTTGATGTCCGCATTCGCCGCACTGACCTTTCCGGTGCCGTGCTGGCCGATACCCACAACCGCATGCGCTCGGAACGCAATGCGCTGGCGACCGACATCCGCTCCAGGGGTGCCGCCACGGCAACCCGCATGAAGGCCGAAACCGACCGGTTGTTCATCGAAAAGACGGCCGATGCCCGCCGTGCATCCGAGGTCATTCGCGGGCAAGGCGATGCCGAACGCAACCGTGTCTTTGCCGAAGCTTTCACGAAGGATCCGGAATTCTTCTCGTTCTACCGGTCCATGCAGGCCTATTCCAAGGCGCTCGCCAACAAGGAAACCACATTGGTGCTCAACCCCGAGTCCGACTTCTTCAGGTATTTCGGAACCCAGTCACGGGCCCAGGGCAAGACGCAACAGCAACTTCCGCAGTAGCCCGGCCGGGGGGTGCTGCAGTGAGCCTTCATTGTGCCAAGGTTTCGGGGCAACTGCGACGTTTGAAATTGGAGATCAGAAATGAACGGACGAACGGGAATGCGGGTGGCGTTTGCGGCGTTGGCGCTGTTTGCCATGGGCCCCATGCAGGCAGGCATCGTGGCACCGGCGATGGCGCAATCGACGTCTTTGCCCAATGTCGCCGATCTCGTTGACAAGCTTTTGCCGGCCGTTGTCGAAATTTCCGTTGAATCGAAAGCCGCTCCCGGTGCCATGCCGGAAATTCCGCAATTGCCGGAGGATTCGCCTTTCCGCGATTTCTTCGATGATTTCTTCAAGAAGCGCCAGAGCGAAGGCGG
>JANNFZ010000427.1:0-2904 GCA_031380375.1 Hyphomicrobiales bacterium | reverse complement strand
GTCAATCGGGGGCGACGACGGCAGGGTCAAATGGCGCGCCGGTACATCCGCAGCGCGCCCGCTTTTTTAATTCACGAGATCAGGGGTCAAGCTGGTCATCGCCTTGACGGCAGCGGCAGTTGCCGCCTTCATCTCGGCTGGCAGCGGCACAAGACCCTTGTCGGCAAGATAACCATCTTCACCAATGGCAGCGTCCGAGGCAAATTCCGCCACGAACTCGGCAACACCTGGAACAACACCAACATGCTGCTTCTTCACATAGATGAAGAGCGGGCGGGCAACCTTGTACTCACCCGTTGAAATGCTTTCATAGGTCGGGATTGCGCCATCAACCTTGGCACCCTTGATCTTGTCGGCATTCTCTTCAAGGAAGGAATATCCGAACACGCCAAAGGCGTTGGGGTTTGCTTCAAGCTTCTGGACAATCAGGTTGTCGTTTTCGCCGGCTTCCACATAGGCGCCATCCTCGCGGATCGATTTCCACACGACTTCAAACGCCTTTGCGTCAGAAGCTTTCAAGGCCTTCAGGCTTTCAAATTTTTCAGCACCCTTTTCGAGCACCAGTTCGGCAAAGCTGTCGCGGGTGCCGGAGGTGGGCGGCGGTCCCAGCACTTCGATCTTCACGGCGGGAAGCGAAGGATCGATCTCGTTCCACATCATGTACGGATTGGCGACAAGCTTGCCGTCCTTGTCGGGCACCTGCCTGGCGAGCGCCATGAACAACTGCTGCTTCGAGAAGGCGACATCGGGTGACGACTTGGCACCGGCAATGGTGAGGCCGTCAAAACCGATCTTCACTTCCACAATGTCGGTGACGCCGTTCTTCTGGCAATCCTCGAATTCGCTCTTCTTGATTGCGCGCGAGGCATTGGTGATGTCGGGTGTATCGACGCCAACACCAGCGCAGAACAGCTTCATGCCGCCGCCGGTGCCAGTTGATTCAACGATCGGGGTTTTCATGCCGGATGATTTGCCAAAAGCCTCGGCGACGGCAGTGGTGAAGGGATAAACGGTCGAGGATCCGACGATGCGGATCTGGTCACGGGCCAGTGAAGGCGTGGCGATCAAAGCGAGCACGCCGACGGTTGCGAGAATGTGTTTCATGTCTGTCTCCTGTTTCGAACTGACGGGGCGTCTCTAGGCGTGGCACGCAACACCAATGCGACAGTTTCAAAACAGATTTATGACAGTTCAACCCATTGTAATAACAACCTTTAATAGGCAGGAAGATGGACCGAGAAGGTGCTTCCGCGACCGAGCCCGGACTCAATCTGCAGCCGCCCGCGATGGCGGTTGATGATATGTTTCGAAATGGCGAGGCCAAGGCCAGTGCCGCCGCGGGCCCGGCTGTCCTGCACATTGACGCGATAGAAACGTTCTGTAAGGCGCGGCACATGCTCACTGGCAATGCCCGGGCCATGATCCTTGACGTTGACAACAACCCAGCCGTTGTTTTCGGACAGTGAGACGTCAATCGGTTTTCCAGGACCGCCATATTTGATGGCATTCTCCAAGAGATTGCCGAAGACCTGCGCAAGTTCGTTGGCATCGCCCGTGACCGCGAAGGAGCGCGGTCCGTCGAACCGGATTTCACATTGCGATTTGCGCGCCACGTCCTGCATGAGTTCGACAGATTGTCGCAGCAAGGTTGCAAGATCAACTTGCCCGGTTGGCATCATATGTTCGTTGATCTCAATGCGGCTCAGCGAGAGCAAATCATCGATGAGGCTTGCCATGCGTTGGGCTTGGGTTTTCATCAGGTCAAGGAAACGCGCCTGGGCGGGAGGATCGGATTTCGCAGCCCCTTGCAGGGTGTCAATGAAACCCGACAGCGATGCCAGGGGCGTGCGCAATTCGTGGCTGGCATTGGCGACAAAATCCGCCCGCATTTTTTCGATCTGTTGTTCGCGCGTCAGGTCGCGGATGGTGAGAAGCGCAAGTGGCTGTCCCGCCGTGTCCTCGCCGAGCTTCGCCACGTGAATGGTGAGGCTGCGCGGCACCTTGCCACGCAGGACATGCGAAACTTCTTCCGGTTGGCCGAGGTTCTGCACCGTGTCGATGGCCTTTTGAATCGCCGGAGACCGCAACACATGATTGGTCGGCTCGCCCACGGCCTTGACGCCAAAAAGTGAAACGGCCCCGGCGTTTTCCGCTGCAACAATGCCTGACCCGTCAACCGCCAATGCTGCATTGGGGAGTGCCGCAAGCAATGCTGCAATCTGATTTGTGGTGAAGGCCTCGCCCATGTCACTCAGCCTCCCGGCACGCGCGGCATCAGGTAGATTTCAGCGCCTTCCGGCAGCACCGTGTCCCACTGGTCACGGAAAATCTGTCCGTTGATGGAAACGGCAACGCCGCGCTTGATGTGAACTTCCATGCCGGGATGTTTTTCGCCAAGGATGCGGAACAATTCACGGATCGTCGCGGCCTCAACAACCACCGACTCGGCCCCGCCAACCAGTGGCCGGAGCGCTCCCCAGAGATGAATGACGTGCCGCGCCATGGTTCACCTGCCCGGCACGTTTAGCGCGTTTCCCGGCGAGATGGAATCATTTCGCCGAAAAGGATTCGCGCCAATTCAGTGTGTTGGAGCATGTCCTTGTCGCCAAACCGCGATGCACTTTGGCGGGACATGCTCCAGGATCAGTGCTTGTCCTTAATCGACTTCAGCACACGGGGCGGCGACATGGGCACATGGGTCTGGCGCACACCGGTGGCGTGGGAGACGGCATTGCCGACGGCAGCCAGCGGCGGAACGATCGAGGTTTCACCAACACCGCGCACCCCATAGGGGTGGTGCGGATTGGGAATTTCCAAAATCTGCGTGTCGATGAAAGGAAGATCGGAACACACGGGGATGCGATAGTCGAGGAAGCCCGCATTCAGCAACCGGCCATCCGTGCC
>JANNFZ010000388.1:0-4816 GCA_031380375.1 Hyphomicrobiales bacterium | reverse complement strand
TTTCGGATGACGTCGCGGATGACGATCTTCGATTGCGTGGCCGGATGATCCGGATCAATTGCCGCCAACACAACGTGGGCCGTCATGGCCATGGGACAATCACCGTAACCCGCGAAAGTATAGAAGTCATGGGCCTCAAGTTCGGCACGGCTTGCCTTGACGACCGGCAAGTCGTGATGACTGTCCACTTCGGCGCGGCCATGGCCGGGGATGTGTTTCATGACCGGCATGACGCCACCTTCGCTCAGGCCTGCGGCATGGGCACGTCCCAGTGCCAGGGCGATTTCAGGCTTTGGCGAATAGGCCCTGTCGTGGATCACGGCGCTGCTGCCGGGCTGCGGCAAGTCGAGCACGGGCACGCAATCAGCAGTGATGCCGACATTCAGCAAATCCTGGGCCATCAAGCGGCCCACCAGTCGCGCCGCCCGCATGGCATGCAACGGACAGGAATCGTAAAGGCGGCCGAAATTCGCGGCCGATGGATACTTGCGCCACTCCGCAACGGGGGGCCCCATGCGTTGCACGCGGCCGCCTTCCTGGTCGATGAAGACGGGTGCGTCCTTGCGTCCCACAGCAGCACGGAAGGAAGTAGTCAAAGCCAGAACCTGTTTGGGGTTGTCGCAATTGCGTTTGAACAGGATGAGGCCAAACGGACTGGCGCGGCGGAAGAAATCAAACTCTCCGGCACTGAGCTCAAGCCCAAGGCAGCCGCTGATGAATGCACCCATTGCCATTCTCGAAGTCCCCTCCCCCGCATTGATTCCAAGATCGTTGGAAAGCCAGCATATCACGATTGTGCAGGCAAACTCAGGGAGACGACCTGAAGCTATTGCTGCCTGACCTGGCAGTCGCGCTGGCCTGCCGCAAACAGCTTGCTGCAAACCGCACTTGCCTGCTCGCGGCTCGCCAACACGCCGGCAGCCAGGCGGTAGCGCGTGCTGCCACCAACCGTTGCCTCGCGGATGATTGGCGAAAGGCCGCCAAGCGAGGCATGCTTGGCGCTCAATTTGTTGAACTCGGCACTGGCCTGTTCGCGTGACTGGAATGACGCAAGCTGCACGATGTAGCCACCAAGTGCTGCCTGCTGCTGCTCTGGTTGCGGTGCTGCGGGCAGTTTTTTCTGGGTCGGGGCCGGTTCGGCGGAATTGTCAAAAGCTGCCGCAGGCTCGGCGGCCGCATCATCGTTGCTGCGGAAAAGATCAGCCAATGTGCGGCGTTTTTTCGGCGCGGGTTGCGTGGATGTGGGTTGCTGTTGTTGTGCTGGATCAACCACACCCTCACCCGCATAGAGGCCGCCACCTTCTGCCGACAGCACACCATCATCAGGGGATGCACCGTTTGCCGTTGATTCACCCGGCGCCACAAGCACCACGGGAGCGGCACCCAGTGATTTTTCCTTGGCCTTGGCCGCAACTTTCTTCGGTTTCACCGGCTTGATTTCACCAACTGGCTTTACGTCAACAACGGGTGCCGGATCGGCGATGACTTCGCTGCCACTGGCCTCAGCTGTATCAGTCGTCTTCATGGCAGGTGCCGATGCGACGGCCAAATCAGGTGCCTGGAGTGCTGGCTTGGTCGTTGCGGTTGCCTCGCCGTTGGTGGCGCCGGGAACCACGCCATCGCCCGGAACTGGTACGGCCTCGACCGAAGTTATTGCAAAACCCTCAGCGCTGCTTTTGGTCGTGGTGTCAGCTGAAGGCACAACTGCCGCCTGGCTTTCGCCGGCGGCAGGAACGATGGAGACGGAGTCTTGTTTGTCGGATTGCGGCAACGACCCTTGCTGGTCATCACCACCGGGCGGCGGCGGCAGCGGCAATGGCGTCAACTCTTCGCCGCCGCCCTGCACCGCTGGATCCTGGCTTGAATCAACCGGCTCAATGGCATCACCAGGCGAAATGGGCTGCTCTTCGCTTTGCATGACATCACCACCGAGAACTTCACGGTCGCCGACGATGCGGTCATAGATCTGTTTCTTTGAAGGCTGCGCTGCGGAATCAGGCTGCTTTGCAGCAGGTGCCGTCTTGACCGCCTGACCTGGGGCCTGAACGACAGGCGTATTGCCGCCAGTACCCGCCGTCTGGTTTTTCACGTTGTTGTAGTAGAACCAGACGAGCCCAGCCGCCACGGCACCGGCAAGCAACAACAGCAAAAGCAGCATCCACGGACCGCGGGAACGCGGAATATCTTCTTCGTAGCCCTGCTCCAAGTCGCGATAGGCCTGTGCGTATTCCCCCGCACTGGCACGGCGCTGCTGCCGTTGATCCTCGAAGAGTTCGCCGTCCTGATAGTCCTGGCGATATGCGCCAGGCCGCTGCGGCGCACGAAGTCCGCGCTGGGGTGCCTGCCTTGCGGCATAATCATCAGCACCATAGGAATTGCCGCCCTGGGCCGGGATTGGCGGCAGATTGAGACGGGGCTGGCTGCCATAGCCACTGCCCGTCGAGCCAAAGCTGCCGCGTGTCGGCAACGGTGGCGGCGTGTAGGGTGGCGTATAGCGCTGACCCTGGTCGATTGGCCGATAGCCCTGCAATGGCGGCTGCGAATACGACGGTGCAAAGCGCGATTGTGAAAGCGGTGGTGCCGATTGCGGCATGGCCGGACGCGGCGGCATGATTGGCTGGTTGGTGCCGAGTGGCTGGCGCGGCGGCGCGATGCCAGATGCCGTTGATGGCCTGCCTTGCAGCGCCGGCGTGAGTGGCTTGGCAGGTGGAGGAACCAGTGGACGCGACGGTGGAGTTACAACTGTCCTGGCGGGCGGCGGCGTCAGGGGCCGCGATGCAGCTCCCGGAGCAGACGACGACATGATGGGCGGCACAACCGGGATGGCTTTCGGCTGCTCTACGTCAGCAAACCCGAACTTCGGTTTGGCAGAACCATTTGGGGCT
This sequence comes from Hyphomicrobiales bacterium, assembly GCA_031380375.1. Lineage (GTDB taxonomy): Bacteria > Pseudomonadota > Alphaproteobacteria > Rhizobiales > Aestuariivirgaceae > Aestuariivirga. The sequence continues at coordinate 1,931 of JANNFZ010000388.1, read as the reverse complement.
GCTTCTGTTGGCTTGATCTCAGCTCGCTGGCGGGCGGCATTGATGCGCTGCTCGGCGAGCTTTTCGGAAGCGTCCCGTTGGGCCTTCAATTTGTCCGCAAGCTTTTCCGGTGCGACGGAACCGGGCTTCGGTGGTGTTCTAGGCGCCATTGGCGCGGGCCGCACGGCAGCCCTTGGCGCTTCCCCAGGTTTTACATTCACAGACTTGAATTCCTCCGAAATACGCGGCAATTCCTTACCCGTCCCCACGCCGAGCCTTTCGCGCCAGGAGCGCTTGTCAGAGCCGTTTGGTGTCTTCTGGTCCATCGCCTTCGCCCGTCCTCACATTTCCTCGACCGGTGTAAGGCCGAGGAGGTTGAGCCCGTTGGCCAGAGAATAACGGATTGCGCGCAGAAAAGCGAGCCGCGTTATTGTCAAGGGCCTCTGGGCGGGAATGATGAAGCGCAATTGCGGCGCTTCTTTGCCCTTGTTCCAAAGAGCGTGAAATTCACTAGCTAAGTCATAGAGATAGAACGAGATTCTATGGGGCTCATGGGCCAGCGCCGAGGCTTCCAGGAGGCGCGGGTAAGCCGCCATGCGCCTGACCAGCGCCATTTCGGCTTCGTCCGTGAGCAGACCAAAGTCAGCCTCCGCTGTTCCACCCGTAAAACCTTCGCTTTCAGCATTGCGCAGCACCGAGCAAATCCGGGCATGGGCATACTGCACATAGAACACCGGATTGTCCTTCGACTGTTCCGTAACCTTGGCAAAATCGAAGTCCAAAGGCGCTTCATTCTTCCGGTGCAGCATCATGAAGCGGACAACATCGGCCCCCACTTCATCGACGACTTCGCGCAGCGTGACAAACTCGCCCGACCGCTTTGACATGCGCACCGGTTCGCCGTTGCGGAACAGCTTGACGAGTTGGCAAAGCCTGACCACCACATCGACAGCACCAACCCCGGCGATGGCAGAGGCGACAGCCTGCAACCGTTTCACATAACCACCGTGATCGGCTCCCAGCACATAGACGAGTTCCTTGAAGCCACGCCCGATCTTGTCGGCACTATAAGCAACATCGGACGCAAAATACGTATAGGAACCATCAGACTTCTTGAGCGGCCGATCAACATCATCGCCAAATGCTGTGGCGCGAAACAGTGTCTGCTCACGATCTTCCCAATCCTCAGGCACCTCGCCCTTGGGCGGCGGCAGGCGACCGATGTAGATGTGGCCGTCCTTCTCTAGCTTGGCGCAAATGCGCTCGACCGCACCTGTGTCATGGAGCGATTTCTCCGAGAAAAATACATCCTGTTTGATTTTGAGTGCGGCCAAGTCATCGCGGATCAGGTCCATCATCATGGCAATGGCTTTGGCGCGCACCGGTGCCAACCATTGGCTTTCAGGAGCTGACTGAAATTTGTTGCCATATTCGGCGGCCAAGGCTTGTCCAACCGCAACCAGATAATCACCGGGATAAAGCCCTGCCGGAATTTCACCGATTTTTTCACCAAGCGCTTCACGGTAGCGAAGGTGTGCCGAGCGTGCCAGCGTATCAACCTGGCCACCGGCGTCATTGATGTAATACTCCGTGGTCACGGCAAAACCGGTTGCCTTGAGAACTGCGGCCAACGCGTCGCCAAAAACGGCACCTCGGCAATGACCGACATGCAAGGGGCCAGTGGGGTTTGCCGAAACATATTCGACATTGACCTTCTTGCCCGCGCCAAAATCAGACGCGCCGAAGCGGTTGCCCTGCTGCAACAACGAAACCATGAATTTTGGCCAGATGGAATCGGTGAGCACAATGTTGATGAAACCGGGTCCGGCGATTGAAACCTTTGCGATGTCAGCATGCGCGGAAAGTTTTGCGGCAATCATTTCCGCAAGCGCGCGCGGTTGCAGCCCTGCTGCCTTGGCCAGAACCATCGCCGCATTGGTTGAAACATCGCC
>JANNFZ010000384.1:0-4719 GCA_031380375.1 Hyphomicrobiales bacterium | reverse complement strand
CCTTGAGCAGCCGGATCAATTCCAGCGCCTTGTAGGCGGCAATGCCGCCGCCGATGATGAGAAGGATTGATTTGTTCATGTCACTTTACACTACAAGCTTCCAGGCGATGACAACAAGGGCCGCGGCCCCTGCATAAAGGGCTGCCGATTGCCAGCGGCGCTGGCCCATCTGGGCGCGGGCCATTTCATGGGCCGTGGCGGAATCAAGCTTCAAGCCGCCACCACTGGCCATATCGGCCAACAGCTTGGTGGCGCGTTTGGCCTCATCGAGCATGTCGGGCAAATCAAGGGCCGCCCGGCCAAGCGATGCTGCGGCATTTGCGGCCTGCTCGATTTTTCCCAAGGGACCGAGCTTGCGTTCAATCCATGCCCGGACCACAGGTTCGGCCGCCACCCACATGTTGAGATGCGGATTGAGGCTGCGGGCCACACCTTCCACAACCACCATGGTTTTTTGCAGGAGCAACAGTTGCGGCTGGGCCTCCATGTCAAACTGTTCGGTGACTTCGAACAATTGTGTGAGCAGCCTGGCCATGGAAATTTTCTCGGCGGGCAGGTCCATGATGGGTTCGCCGATGGCCCGAAGGGCCTGGGCAAAATTCTCGACACTTTGATGGGGCGGCACATAGCCTGCATCAAAATGCACCTGCGCCACGCGCATGTAATCCCGTGTGATAAAGCCATAGAGAATTTCGGCGAGGAACATTTTGTCCTTGTCGCTGAGGCGTCCCATGATGCCCAAATCAAGCGCCACGAGATTGCCTGGGGCATCGACCATCAAATTACCCTGGTGCATGTCGGCATGGAAGAAGCCGTCGCGGATGGCCTGGCGCAGGAAACTCTGGATGATTGTATCGGCCAATCTGTTCAGGTCGATGCCTCTGGCGCGCAGTGCATCGACATCAGCCATCGCCGTGCCGTCAATCCATTCAGTGGTGAGAACGCGTTTCGCGGTGCGGGTCCAATCAACTTTCGGAAGGCGGAAGCCCGCATCTTTCTTGGTGTTCTCCGCCATCTCGGCCAAGGCCGAGGCCTCCATGCGGAGATCAAGTTCGAGCTTCATCGAAGTCTCAAGCATGGCGACGGCGGCAACGGGACGAAGCCTGCGGCCTTCGGCGGAGAGGCGCTCCATCATCCGCGCCGCAAAGGCGAAACTGTCGATGTCGGCGGCAAAGCGGCGCTCGACATGGGGCCGCAGGATTTTCACCGCAACTTCACGCCCCTCAGGTGTTGTCGCCTTGTGGACTTGCGCAACCGAGGCCGCCGCAACAGGTTCACCAAATTCCGCAAACAGGCTTTCCACGGGTTGGCCCAGTTCGGCCTGCACCATGGCCCTGGCTTCCACCGTCGGGAAGGGTGGCAGGCGGTCCTGCAAGGCCTTCAATTCAAAGGCACGGGATACACCGATGACATCAGGTCGCGTCGACAGGAACTGCCCAAGCTTGATGTAGGAGGGACCCAATGCCGAGAGTGCGCTGGTGAGGCGCGTCGATTGTGTCGCTGCCGTATCCGCCGCTGCGCCGATCTGCGCCAGCTTCAACCCGGCACGGGCAATCCACGGCAGCTTCGCAACCTGTTCCGGCGGCAGCAGCGCGTTGTGGCGCGCCAAAACGAGCCCGGCCTTGGCCAGTCGAAAGACATTGCTGAGCGCAGTGGTCATCAGATGCGCCAGCCGGAATGGATGGCGGCGATGCCGCCCGTGAGATTGCGCCACGTGACGCGCGAGAAATCTGCCGCCTCGATCATGTCGGCGAAGGCCTGCTGCTTTGGAAAGGTGCGGATTGATTCGACGAGATAACGATAGGGCTGGCCATCGCCCGTGACGACCTTGCCGACGGCGGGGATCACCGTGAAGGAATAGGCGTCGTAGATTTTTTGCGCGAGGTCGAAATCCATGTGGCTGAATTCCAGGCAAAGGAAACGTCCGCCCGGCTTCAGCACGCGGTGCGCCTCTTTCAGGGCCTTTGGAATATCGGGCACATTGCGGATGCCAAAGGCGATGGTGTAGGCGTCGAAGTGGGTGTCGGGGAAAGCCAGGACCTCGGCATTGCCGACGGTGAAACCGACCTTGTCCGCAAAACCCTCGCGGGAGGCGCGGGATTTTCCCTCGGCCACCATTTCGGGTGAAATATCGGCAATGGTGACATGGGTGCCGGTGCCCCCTGCCGTCACGATGCGAAAGGCAATGTCGCCGGTGCCGCCCGCCACATCGAGCACATGAAAAGCACTTGCCGATTTCGGCGGATTGACCATGGCAACGAAGTCATCTTTCCACAACCGGTGCAAGCCTGCCGACATCAGATCATTCATCTGGTCATAGCGGCTGGCGGCTTTGGCAAAGACCTCGTTGACAAGCCCCTGCTTTTCGCCGGGTGCCACGTGGCGGAAGCCAAAGGCGGTTTCGTTGGACGTCGTCATGGGGCATACATAAGGCATCAGGCCTTGAACTTCTATTGCCTTGGGAAGCTCCCATGGTTAACGCTTGCCCCATGCCGGAACTGCCCGAAGTCGAAACCGTGATGCGGGGCCTTGAACCTGCCCTGGTGGGCCGGGTGCTGACCTCTGTGGAATTGCGGCGCAAAAACCTGCGCTTTGCCTTTCCGAGGGATTTCCGCAAGCGGCTGGTGGGGGCAAAAGTCGAGAGCCTGGCCCGCCGGGCCAAATACATCCTCGCCGCCACCGACCGGGGCGACCGGCTCATCCTGCATCTTGGCATGACCGGGCGCTTCACGATTTTACACCGCGACGGGCGCATCGACATTCCCGGCGAGTTTTATGACGAGACTGCGGCGCAGGGTACCGCCGACGGTCCCCACGACCATGTGGTCTTCACCCTCGATGATGGCACGCGCATTGTCTATTCCGATCCGCGGCGCTTTGGACTCATGGACCTCGAACGCCCGGGCGAGACCCACAAATTGCTGGCAGGTATCGGTGTTGAGCCACTGGGCAATGGGCTTAGCGCCGATTATCTGCGCCTTGCCTTTGCGGGAAAGAAAGCGCCGCTCAAGGCGGCGTTGCTCGACCAGCGTATCATCGCAGGGCTTGGCAATATCTATGTTTGCGAGGCGCTGTATCGGGCCAGGCTTTCGCCCCGGCGCAAGGCGCGGACGCTGGCCCGCAAAAATGATGCTCGCCTGGAAAATCTGGTGCGCCACATCCGCGATATTCTGAACGAAGCGATTGCAGCAGGCGGGTCAACCTTGCAAGACTATCGCAGCGCCACCGGTGTGGAAGGTGCATTCCAGCAACGCTTTATGGTCTATGACCGAGAGGGTGAGGCATGTTTATCCTGCGGGCGGCCCGTGAAGCGTCTGGTGCAGGCCGGACGTTCCACGTTCCATTGTCCTTCCTGCCAGAGATAGATCCATGACATTTGAAACCATTCTCGTTGAAACCAAAGCCCGCGTCGGCATCATCCGCTTCAACAGGCCCAAGGCCTTGAATGCGCTCAATGGCCAGGTGATCACCGAGATGAACATGGCGTTGTCGGACTTTGATTCTGATCCTGCCATCGCCGTGATCATTCTCACGGGCGGTGAAAAGGCCTTTGCGGCCGGCGCCGACATCAAGGAGATGAAGGACAAGACCTATGTACAAGTGACCGAGGAGAATTTCCTCTGGGACTGGGACCATATCAACACAATCAAAAAGCCAATCATCGCCGCGGTGGCGGGCTATGCGCTGGGCGGCGGCTTTGAATTTGCGTTGGCTTGCGACATCATCATTGCGGCCGACACTGCGAAATTCGCACTGCCTGAGGTGACGCTTGGCATCATGCCGGGCGGCGGCGGCACGCAACGCCTGACGCACACCATCGGCAAGGCCAAGGCCATGGAGATGATCCTGACGGGTCGCATGATGGATGTCGCGGAAGCAGAACGTCTTGGGGTCGTGGCGCGCATCGTGCCCGCCGGCAAATTGATGGATGAGGCGCTGGCACTCGCTGAAAAAATCGCCGCACAATCAAAACCCGTCGTGGTGGCGGCCAAGCGCGCCGTTCTGGCAGCTTATGAGAAACCCATGTCCGAGGGCCTCGCCCTTGAGCGCCAGGCCATTCACGCGCTCTTTGACCTTGAAGACCAGAAGGAAGGCATGGCGGCTTTTTTGGAGAAGCGGAAACCGGTGTTCAAGGACAAGTGACCTCACCCCCGCTCTCGCCTTGGCGAAGCTGAAGCTTCGCTTCGGCGTAGCCAGGTCGCGGACCCTCTCCAGAGGAGAGGGGACAAGTTCAATCGTCCCTTCTCCCTTGGAGAAGGTGGCCCGCAGGGCCGGATGAGGTTTCCAGATCAGACCTGTTTTACTTCCGTCACTTCCGGCACGAAGAGACGGGGAAGATTTTTGATGTACTGAGTTATGTTGACGTTTGTGGGCAATGTGGGCAGCCTGCGAACTCAATCGGAGATTGGATTGGATGGCTTACGGAAATCGTTCGGACATTTACAAGCAGATTGAGAAAGCTCGTAAAACAAAAGTCATTGTGTTTGTAACCAGTGACAGAGTAGGCATGGAGACGCAGATCGCTCCAGATTGCATCGATATTTTTGTTAATCTCTTGGATGCCTTTGGACCTACCAAGCGCATATCTCTGCTGCTTCATACAAACGGCGGTGACACATTGGCTGCATGGCGGCTTGTGAATCTCATTCGCACTTTTTGTGACGAATTCGAAGTGCTCGTTCCAATGAAGGCCATGAGCGCGGGTACATTGATCGCGAT
>JANNFZ010000374.1:0-2699 GCA_031380375.1 Hyphomicrobiales bacterium | reverse complement strand
CGTTGAGATGTCATCGATTGACTTGACAACGCCGCTGACGATCACCGGGGTCCGCACTTTTGTGGCAAGACTGGTGGCGTGGGCCATGGTGCTGTCGGGGAAGCCTTCGTCCCGGTCAATGTCGGTGTAAATGAGGGCCGCCAAACCCACATCGTCAAACTGGTGGGCGAAGGCTTCCGGCGTGAAGGTCGTCGTTTCCGTCCAGCCCTCGACCACCACATGTCCGCCACGGGCATCAATGCTCACCACAACCGAGTCAGGCCACGCCGTGGCCGCCGCTTTCACAAAATGCGGATACTTCACCGCCGCCGTGGCGATGACCACACGGGCCGCACCTGCGTCCATCCAGAAATGAACCTTCTCCATGGCGCGGATGGCACCACCCACCTGCACCGAACAACTGGTGCTGCGGATGATTTCCTTGATGATGTCGGCATTGTCGCCATCGTTGAACACCGCATCAAGATCAACCACATGCAGCCAGGTTGCACCCTGTTCCACAAGATCATGGGCGGCCTTCACGGGATCAACGTCATAGACCAGCGGGCTGTCAATGCGGTTGCGGAGAAGGTTGACCAAGCGGCCTTTGCGCAATTCGAGATCAGGATAGATGATCATTCTGAGGCCCTCCAAGATGACCAATCCTGCTCTAAAATCCAAGATGTGAATAGTGGCGGCGATTGCACCGGTTTCAACCACCAAACAAGATTGTTCTTGATTTGTTCTAGGCTGTGGTCTATCGTTGAGTCATGGCAACCCTCATGGACATGCGCACGTCGTCAGGCCTGCATCCCGGCATGATTGGCACAGGCAAGCTCACCAGCCTGCCGCAGCTTGAACGTGGCCGGGGTGCCCGCTCCAATCCCGAGGGACGCTTTGAAACTTTCTCCGAAACCTATGTGGATGATGGCTGGGATTCGCTGTCGGATATTCCGCGCTTGCGCACCGAAGTATTCACGGAGACGGCGAAAACCATCATCTCGCGCAACCAGTCGCCGGATATTTCCTTTGACCGCTCCATCAACCCCTATCGCGGTTGTGAACATGGCTGTGTCTATTGCTACGCAAGGCCCGCCCACGCCTATATGGGCCTGTCGCCAGGTCTCGATTTTGAAAGCAAGCTTTTCATCAAGCCGAACGCGGCGGCTCTCCTCCGGGAGGAATTGACCGCGCCCAAATACATGCCCTCCACAATTGCGCTTGGCGCCAACACCGATCCCTATCAACCCATTGAACGCACGTACCGCATTACGCGAAGTGTCATCGAAGTTTTGGCGGAGTTTCGGCACCCTTTTGGCATCGTCACCAAATCGGCAAGTGTCACCCGCGATCTCGATATCCTGAAGCCGTTGGCCGAACAGCAGCTGGTGAAAGTCGCACTTTCGGTCACGACACTTGATCCGAAACTCGCCCGTGTCATGGAGCCCCGCGCCTCAACGCAATCGAAGCGCCTCGCCGCCATCGAGGTTTTGGCCAAGGCTGGTATTCGCACCGTGGTGATGATGGGTCCGATCATTCCCGGCCTCAACGACCATGAAATCGAAAACGTGTTGAAGGCCGCCCGCAATGCCGGAGCACTTGAGGCAGGCTACACCATGTTGCGTCTGCCCTTCGAGGTCAGGGATATTTTCAAGGATTGGCTTGTGAAGGAGTTTCCTGACCGGGCGGCAAAAGTCATGGCCCATGTGAAAGATGTGCGCGGCGGTCGCGAGAATGATCCCAATTTCGGCACCCGCCATACTGGCACCGGCCCCCTCGCCTGGACCATTGGCCGCCGTTTCCAGCTGGCAACGCAGCGCCTCGGCCTCAATGTGCAGCGCCTGAAATTGCGCACCGACCTGTTCCAGCGCCCCGTGCGGCAGGGTGAGCAGATGCGACTGTTCTGATTGACTCTCGTTCATCGTCACCCCGGCGAAAGCCGGGGCCCGTACTTCAAACGCCTTGGCTTTCACAAAAATGGGTTCCGGCTTCCGCCGGAATGACGGTTACGGTGATGGTTCAACTTCGGCCAGATATGCTCTAACCCACTCCCACCATGCACTTGCCCAACTTCGCCCGTGAATCCCGCGCCATCAAAAACGGCCTCATTGTCTGCGGCATTGATGAAGCTGGGCGCGGTCCCTGGGCAGGGCCAGTGGTGGCTGCCGCCGTCATTCTTGATCCCAACAACATCCCCAAGGGCCTCAATGATTCAAAGAAGCTGACGGAAGCAAAGCGCGAAGCCCTGTTCGAGCCGCTCATGCAGTCGTCGCAGGTCGGCGTCGGCATTGTTTCGGCCTCGCGCATTGATGCGATCAACATCCTGCAGGCCACATACGAAGCCATGGTAAAAGCTGTTTCCGCCCTGAAACTCCAACCAATGCTGGCCCTCGTCGATGGCAATCGCGCCCCACCACTCAATTGCAAATGCGAAACCATCATCGGTGGCGATGCCAACTCGCTGTCCATTGCCGCCGCCTCGATCATTGCCAAGGTCACGCGCGACCGCATCATGCGCGGGCTTGATCGTCAGTACCCGGATTATCATTTTGCCGTCCACAAGGGCTATGGCACGGCCATCCACGCCGCAGCCCTTGAACGGTTTGGCCCCTGCCCCGAACATCGAAAATCATTTGCACCGATCCGCGTTCTCCTGCAGCAACCCGCGTTCAGATGAACGCGGACAAGTTGCTGCAGCATATTGAATCTGGCGCATCTTC
>JANNFZ010000373.1:0-3802 GCA_031380375.1 Hyphomicrobiales bacterium | reverse complement strand
TTAACGTTCCAGGTTGCGATACGCATGGGCGGAGAATGCCCGTCGTCTCCCTGGCCTGCAAGTCTTATGCTAAAACCAGCCGGTAGATGCCGATACTGATGGCGAGGAGCCCAACCAGAATGGTGAGCGCCTTGCGCGGTGTGATTTTCGAGAGAAGTCCGCCGAAAAAGGCCGCTGGCAATCCCCCGACAACAAGACCTGCCACGGGGAGCGCCACAGTGTGCCAGTCTGTTCCGCCTTGCCAATAACCAATCCAGAACGCGAAAATATAGGCGCCGAAAACGGCGGTGCTGACAAAGAACTCGGCAAAATTTGTCGAGCCGATGACATAGCGTGACTCACCGCCCGAACCCATCAGGCTGGTTGTGACGATGGGCCCCCAGCTGCCACCTATGCCTTCAATCAACCCCCCGGCAAATCCGATCAGGCGTTTGCGCGCTGCCGGAATGACGCTTGGTGCGATACCCGTGATGCCCCGCCACAGGATGAGCCCGCCGATCAGCAACAGGTAGATTGTGATGAGCACGGTCAGGACTTGGCCCTTGAGGCTGGTCAGTAGCGCCATGCCGATGATGCCGCCCAAGGTTCCGAACAGGCACAGCGCCAACACCGTGCCGCGGTCGACATTGCGGTGATAGAGATGGGAAAGCGCGGCGGTCGCCGTTGTTGGAATCTTTGCGGCATTGACACTCGCTGATGCAAGGGCAGGGGGCACGCCCAGCCCAAGCAGCACTGACGAAGAAATGACGCCGAAGCCCATGCCAAGCGCACCGTCAATCAACTGCGCGACAAAGCCGATCAGGGCAAAGACCAGGAATTCAGACATTGCATGTGCCTCGCGTTATGCGCTTGCCGCCTGGCGCGTGACTGTCCGGATGATGGTGCCGTTGGCCGAGAAATGTATCCCGCATTCTGTCTTTTCTGTGCCCTGCCAGCGCCCGGCCCGGGGATCATCCTCGGTGCCGCCAAGGCTTGTGCAGGGCATGCAACCAATCGACAGATAGCCTTGCAGGCGCAAGGGGTGCGATGGCAGGTGGTGCTTTTGCATATAGGCCTTCAAGTCGAGCGGCGAGAAGGCAGCGAGCGGATCAACTTTCAACTTGCCGTCCTGGATGTCGACAAAGCGCAGATCGCCGCGCCCAGCGCCATGAAAACGCTTGCGGCCCGAGATCATCACATCGAAATCCGCCATGACACGCGCCAGCGGCAGGGTCTTGCGGATGTGGCAGCAATGATCCGTGTCACGGCTGTAGAGATCTTCACCGGAATCATGTGCCATGAGGTCACCAGCATCAGGCTTGGCGGTCTGCACGTTGGTGAGGCCCAGTAATTCAACCAGTCTGTCACGATAGGCCAGTGTCTCCGGAAACAGTTTCAACGTATCGAGAAAAATGACCGGCAAGTCGGGCGTCACTTCTGAAATCATGTGCAGCATCACGGAAGATTCGGTGCCAAAGGACGAAAGCAATGCGACGCGACCTGGGTGATCTTTCACAACGCGCGCCACAAGATCGCGGCCCTCGAGTCCGGCATAGTGCTCGACCGATGCATTTGAGATGATGTCATCCAGCATGGGGCTGTTCTTCCCAGGCGGCAAAACCGCGATGCCGTTCCGACCAGACTTCGCGCTCGCCGGCGGGCCGTATCAGGCCACGCTGGTAGGCCAGCGACATCTGCCGCGAGGCCCGACCCCAGATTTCCTCCGGAAAACGATCGGTCACTTCGAAACTGTCGATGCCGACCTGCAACATGAACTGCAACTGGTCGGGCAGGATGTTTCCGGAGGCCCGCAGCTCGCCCTGAAAACCGTCGAGCCGCAACTGCCGCGCCAGTGAATAGGAACGGCCGTCCGCGAAAGCCGGAAACGCCAGTACGATCAGGCCAAGCCTGGAGAGATAGGGTTGCAGTTCAGTGGCGCGCACAGTGTTGGGCAGGCGCACGCCGAGCTGGCCCGCAAAACGGGCAATCGAATCCCAGTCCTTCTGCAGCCGCGCCAATGACACGGTGACAAACGGCGCATCGGCGATTGCGTCGTCGTCGGCAAGGTGGACCCAGCCGTCATTGATGAACACATTGTTCTTAAGCAGCGGCATAGAGCGCCTCCTTGAATGGTGCAGCACCAATGCGGCGGTAGGTGGCAAGGAACTCCTCGCCCGGTGCCCGGAGTTTCACATAGGTGGTGAGAATTTTGTCGAGCGCGTCCGGAACTTCATGTCCGGCAAAGCCAGGGCCGAGGATGGTGCCGACCGACGCATTCTCCGATGACGAGCCACCGAGTGTGATTTGGTAAAACTCCTCACCCTTCTTGTCGAGACCGAGAATGCCGATATGGCCCACATGATGGTGGCCGCAGGCATTGATGCAGCCTGATATATTGACCTTGATCGGGCCGATTTCCTCCTGCCGCTTGTAATCGGCAAATTTGCGACTGATGGCCTGGGCGATGGGAATGGAACGGGCCGTGGCCAGCGCACAATAGTCAAGGCCGGGGCAGGCGATGATGTCACCGATGAGACCATAGTTTGGTTCCGCGAGACTGTGTTCCCGGAGCTTCAGCCAGACGGCGTGGACATCACCGAGCCTGACATGCGGCAATACGATGTTCTGCGCATGTGACACCCGAAGCTCGTCGAAGGAATAGGTCTGCGCAAGCTCTGCCATAACCCGCATTTGTTCGCCAGTGGCATCACCCGGAATTTCGCCCGTCGCCTTCAACGAGATATTGACAATCGTATAGCCGTCAACCTGGTGGGCCGCCGTGTTGTTCTTGACGAAACGGGCGAAGTCCTTGTCTTTCAGCTTGGCATCCTCGAAGGCCGGCACAAACCGCGACAGTTTCTCGAAATGGGGTGCGGCAAAATACTTGGCGATGCGCGCCAGTTCAGCTTCCTCGACATTTGTTGTCTGGTGTGGGTGGCGGGCATATTCTGCTTCCACTTCGGCGCGAAATGCTTCGGCGCCAATTTCATGCACCAGGATTTTGATGCGGGCCTTGTACTTGTTGTCGCGGCGGCCAAAGAGATTATAGACCCGCATGATGGCCTCGAGATAGGCAACCAGCTCTTTCTCCGGCAGGAAATCACGAACCGTCACGGCAATCATCGGTGTGCGGCCCTGGCCACCGCCAACCATCACTTCCCAGCCTATTTCACCCTTGGCATTCTTGTGCAGGCGAAGGCCGATGTCATGGACCTTGACGGCGGCGCGGTCATTGGGAGCACCGGTCACTGCAATCTTGAATTTGCGCGGCAGGAAGGAAAACTCCGGATGCAGCGACGACCACTGCCGCAGCAATTCGCCAACCGGACGGGGATCGGCGATCTCATCAGCGGCAGCGCCGGCCCAATGGTCGGTGGTGACATTGCGGATGCAATTGCCCGAGGTCTGGATGGCGTGCATTTCGACGTCAGCAAGGGCTTGCAGGATGTCAGCGGTGTCTTCGAGCTTGATCCAGTTGTACTGGATGTTCTGGCGCGTGGTGAAATGCCCGTAACCCCGGTCCCACTTGTCGGCGATATAGGCGAGCTGCCGCATCTGCTTTGACGACAGCGTTCCGTAGGGAATGGCGACACGCAGCATGTAAGCGTGGAGTTGCAAATAGAGACCGTTCATCAGGCGCAATGGCCGGAACTCGTCTTCGGTCAGTTCACCTTTCAGGCGGCGGTCGGCCTGGTCGCGGAATTGCGCTGTGCGCTCACGCACGAATTGGTGGTCGAACTCGTCATAGCGATACATGGCTCAAGCCTCCCCAACGGGGAAAGCGCCCGCCGTTCCTTCTGATTGTTTGCCAAGGTCAAGGCGC
>JANNFZ010000352.1:0-2823 GCA_031380375.1 Hyphomicrobiales bacterium | reverse complement strand
AACGCTTTTTCGAGAAATTGATGAAGATCCACGGCATCACGCCAACGGCGGGCACACCAGCCAAGAAAACTTCGGTGCTCGATCGCATCGGCAATGTTTTCTCCACCCACCCAGGCACCGAAGAACGCATCAAGGACATCGTTCCCCTTTCCACGGGCAAGACGCCTGTCAAAGTTCTGACCCCAGCCCAATGGCTCGCCCTGCAGGAGATTTGCAAGGCGTGAGACAACCCGTTACTTGCGCTTTTTGGCAGCCTTTTTCTTTGCCGCTTTTTTAACAGGCTTTTTCGCGGCAGGCTTCTTCGGCTTTGCCGCGGTCTTCCGCGCCGCCGCAAGTTTCGCGAATTTCTCAAAGAACTGGCTGGCCAACGCACGTGCCGTTGAATCGATCAGCCGGGAGCCCAGCATCGCAAGCTTGCCGCCGATCTGCGCATCAACGTCATAGGTCAGCAATGTCCCGTCCGGAACCGCCGCGAGGTTCACATTGGCACCGCCCGAGGCAAAACCGGCAAGGCCACCCTGCCCCTGGCCCTCGATGCGATAGGAGTTCGGCGGCTTCAGGTTTTTCAACTCGACCTCACCCGTGAATCCCGCTTTCACGGGACCAAGCTTCACGACGACCTTGGCGGTCATCGTGGTGTCGGACGTTTTGGTGATGCTTTCGCAACCCGGAATGCATTGCTTCAACACGGCCACATCATTCAATGCCGCCCACACGGCCTCAACAGGGGCTGCTATCGCTTCTTCGCCACTCATCTTCATGATCTTGGTCTCCTGTCCAAAGTTAGACTTGGGATTCGCCTGCTGTCCACTGCGCTTTGGTCGCCAACCTGAAGTCCTCAAAACGGCCTTCGGCAATGGCGACCCGAATGCCCTGCATAAGCGATTGGTAATAGGCAATATTGGCCCACGACATGAGCATCATCCCCAGCATTTCACCGGAACGAATGAGATGGTGCAGATAAGCCCTGGAATACCGCGACAACGCCGGACACGGATGCTCCTCATCAAGCGGCCGCATGTCCGCGGCGTGTTTGGCATTGCGAATGTTGATCTTGCCAAAGCGCGTGAAAGCCTGGCCATGGCGACCCGAGCGCGTCGGCAGCACACAGTCGAACATGTCGATGCCCCGCGCCACGGCCTCGAGAATATCGTCAGGCGTGCCAACCCCCATCAGATAGCGGGGCCGGTCCGACGGCAGGCACGGTGCGGTAAAATCGATTGTCGAGAGCATCAGCTTCTGCCCTTCGCCGACTGCCAGCCCGCCAATGGCATAACCCTCAAAACCAATATCGACGAGTCCAGCGGCACTGCGTTTGCGCAAAACCTCATCGGTGCCGCCCTGGACAATGCCGAAATTGCCTTTGCCCGGTTGCGTGCCAAAGGCCCGGCGCGAACGTTCGGCCCAACGCAGCGAAAGCTCCATGGCAGCAACCGCCTGTTTTTCGGTGTGCGGAAATTCGATGCACTGATCGAGTTGCATATGGATGTCGGAGCCGAGGAGCTTCTGGATTTCCATGGCGCGTTCCGGCGACAGTTCGTGTTTACTGCCGTCAATGTGCGACTGGAAAATGGCACCCTCCTCCCTGATCTTGCGGATCTTGGAGAGCGACATGATCTGGAAACCGCCACTGTCTGTGAGGATTGGGCCGTCCCAGCGGATCAGCTTGTGCAAGCCTCCGAGCTTGGCCACTTGTTCGGCACCGGGCCGCATCTTGTGATGATAGGTATTGGCGAGAATGATGTCGGAACCGGTTTCTTTCACTTGATCGAGGTAAAGCCCCTTGACGGTGCCGGCCGTGCCGACAGGCATAAAGGCAGGGGTGCGAATGTCGCCACGGCCCGTGTGAACAGCGCCAAGGCGGGCCCGACCATCAGTCCGGTGCAGGGAAAAACCAAATGCAGCGCTCATGCCTGCGGCCATAGCAGGCTGGCATCGCCGTAGGAATAGAAGCGATAATTCTGGGCGATGGCGTGGGCGTAGGCCGCCTTCATGCGGGTGGGCCCGGCAAAGGCCGAAACCAGCATGAACAGCGTAGATTTCGGCAGGTGGAAATTGGTGATGAGCCCGTCAACGGCCCGAAACTGGTAGCCCGGCGTGATGAAAATATCAGTGTTGCCACTGAAGGGCTGAAGACCTGATGTCTCCAGCAAGCGCAGCGATGTCGTGCCAACGGCGATAATGCGCCTGCCCTCGCGCTTTGCCGCGACGAGCCTCGCGGAAACGCCAGCACTGATCTCACCCCACTCAGCGTGCATCTTGTGGTCCCGGGTATCCTCAGCCTTGACTGGCAGGAAGGTCCCGGCCCCCACATGCAGAGTCAAATATTCTATCGCAACTCCATAAACTTGCAGAGTTTTCATCAAGCTTGGTGTGAAGTGCAAACCTGCCGTAGGGGCTGCCACGGCGCCTGCACTTTGGGCATAGATTGTCTGATAGTCGGTACGGTCTCGCGCATCTTGGGCGCGCCTGTTCTCGATGTAGGGCGGCAAGGGCACCCGGCCCGCCCCCGCAAGTGCTGCATCAAAATCAGAACCCCCAAGGTTAAAAGCCAAAGTCACTTCCCCAGCCTCGCCCTTTTCTTCCACCACCGCTTCAAACACCGAAGAGAAGGCAACCCGGTCCCCGACGTTGAGCTTTTTGGCGGGCTTTACAAAGGCCTTCCAGCGCGACCCATTGAGGCGTTGATGCAGCAACGCTTCGATTTTGGGTGTCGTGCCAAGTCGCCCCACGCGGTGGCCGGAAAGGGCAGCAGGAATAACCTTCGTGTCGTTGAAGACCAGCACATCCCCCGGCCGCAATTGCGAAGGCAGGTCAGCAACA
>JANNFZ010000310.1:0-2971 GCA_031380375.1 Hyphomicrobiales bacterium | reverse complement strand
GTCAATGATCTGGCTGTTCCAACGGGCATCATTGGCAGTGGTCGCCGAAATATTGATGGCTATTCTTGCGCCGGGATGACGGTGCAGGGCTTCGAGCGCCAGTTGCACGACAGCGCGGTCGATGAGACGGATCAAACCAAGGCGCTCGGCGACGGGCACGAGATGGCCTGCCGCCACGAATTCGCCGGCGGTGTCTTTCATGCGCAACAGGCCTTCATGGATATCTGCGGTACCGGTTGCGACATTGACGAGGGGCTGGAAGGCGAGATGGAAGACGCCATTTTTCAGGCATTCGATGATCTCGGTGGCGCAGCGGGCATTGACCATGCGCCGGGTCTCGCGCTCTTCGGCGTGTTCGAAGACAGTGAAACTGTCGGTGGATTGGCGAAGCGCATGGCTTAAGGATTCTTCGGCGCGGGCCATGGCTTTTTCAGCCGAGTCGGCGGATTCGGGCATGGAAGCCGCACCGATTGAGAGAAGCGCCCAGACCGGGCCGTGACGCGTCTCGATGACACCGTCGCGCACCACCAGCAGAAAACGGTCAAGCGCGCGGTCGAGTTCAGCGCGGCTGCAGGCATTGAGGATGATGCCGAATTTGCTGCCGGAATAACGCCCGATGCCATCGCCGCTGCGCATGACCGAGCGCAGGCGCTTGGCGATTGTGGAGATCACTTCATCGGCCACGTCAAAACCAAAGGCATCGTTGATGACGTCGAGATTGTTGATGGCCGCCACGGCGAAGGCGCATTCGGCCCCTTCGGAACCGGATACGGTGATTGCTTCCTGCAATGCCTCGGTGAGGCGGCCCCGGTTCATCATGCCGGTCAGCTTGTCGCTGTGGCTCAGATAGCTCAGGTTTTGGTCCTGTTCGTGCCGGTCGGTGATGAGGTGAATGATGCCAAAGACTTCCCTTGGCTTGCCTTCGGCATCGGGATACCAGCAGCCTGAATCCTCAACCCAGATGGCGGGGTTCTCGGCCGTGGCGCGCAACTGGTATTCAATGCGAAAGGCAACGCCTGCCGGATCGGGTTCGGCAAAGGAATGCATCACGGCGTCATAGCGCGTCGTGAGATTGTCGCTGTCGAGAAGCGTTGCAAATTTTTTGCCGCTGCCGAAAAGCCCGGCGCTGCGTTTCAGGACCGCCCCGGCATTGCTGCTCCAGGTCAGCACGTCGGTTGCCATGGACCAATGGTAGGCTGCTTCTCCTGCTGCCGTGATGGCACTGGCCAGGAGCCCTGCAGGAGTGGGGTTCTCGGGACTGATGGCGGTTTCTTGAAGGTTTGCGAATTCCGTCACGGGCAGTCCCCATCTCAGTCAGGTTGATCCCCCGCGCGTGCCGCGGTCCACCTTGCAGACTAGGAAAACTCCGTAAACTTTGGCGCAAGGATCATGGCTAACGGTTGTTAACCAAGCAGCTTCGCCATTGTGCAACGCAAAATTCGAACGAGACTGACCGCCAAATTTTTGACCAACTGCTGAATAGATATGCAAAATTATGCATGCAATATGGCAATTCAGCTAAATTTTAGCGCTCAAAGGTTGTGCCGGACGATTTTTGGTCATCTCGAATTCTGTTACAATCATGTTACAATGCAATAATACATTGAGAATGCAAGCCATGCAAATTTTGCAATTCTCTTTATGCTGCATCGCACATATCTTTCGGATGTTGAAGAAATAGAGAAGACACCGGGACAGGCCCGGTCCGAAATCGAAACGAAAGGAAAATACCATGTTTGAAGTTCTCAAAACCCGCATTTCCACTTGGCGCCGTTACAACCGCACGGTCAAGGAACTGAGCGCCCTGACGAACCGCGATCTCGACGACCTCGGCATCATGCGCGCCGACATCGGTCGCGTGGCCAGGGAAGCGGCCCGCTGACATGATGGGCAGCTTTACCGAATTCGGCCGCCTGCTGGAACGCCGGGCCCGCTTGAAGGGTTACCGCGCCATCAGGTCCGAACTGGAAAGCCTTTCCGAACAAGACCTCGCGGATGCGGGTCTGAAGCGATACCAGCTGGGCACTGTTGCCCGCGCCAAGGCTTTCTTGTAGCATCAACAATTTCACAATTCCTCCCGGGGCTCGCCGTTCACTGAAGTGGCGGCGGGCCCCACCCTTTTTGTGATGTCGTTTATGGTCTGCAGTGGCTCGACATCATCGCGGCAATCCGTCGCTTAATCGCTGTTGCGAGTCTCCAAGGCATATGTTACCCAGCGCCCGCGGCGGGGGCACTCCGCATCGTAGTGTTTTGACTTGTGCAAAGCGCTTTCCAGTGAAATCAATGACTTGGTGCAGCACTTTGCCAGACCCAAGTCCGCAAGAAAGATCGATCGTGGCAACGACAGATCAAGCCGTTTCCGGGGTGGCAGGCCGCTATGCACGCGCCCTGTTCGACCTTGCCAGGGACCAGAAGGCCACTGCTGACGTGGCCAAGGCCCTCAGTGCCTTTACAAGCATGATTGATGAGTCCGCCGACCTGAAGCGCCTCATGCATTCGCCGGTGTTCAAGGCCGAGGACCAGATGGCCGCCGTTGCGGCCCTTGCTGACAAGGCGGGCATCACGGGTCTTGCGCTCAATTTCCTCAAAGTGTTGGGGTCGAACCGCAGGCTTGCCGCGGCACCCGCCGCCATTGCCGCCTTCCACGCACTGGTTTCCGCCGAAAAAGGCGAAGCCACTGCCCACGTCATTTCCGCCGAAAAGCTTTCGGTGAAGCAAGTCGCCGATCTGAAGGCCGCGCTCAAGGCTGCATCGGGCACTGACGTTGCCCTCACCAGCAAAATAGATCCCACAATTCTGGGTGGCCTCATCGTCACGATGGGTTCACGCATGGTGGACAATTCACTTCTTACCAAACTCAATTCGCTCAAAGCCGCCATGAAGGGGACCGCGTAACCATGGATATCCGCGCCGCCGAGATTTCTTCCATTCTCAAAAAGCAGATCAAGGATTTCGGCAAGGATGCCGAGGT
>JANNFZ010000308.1:0-1729 GCA_031380375.1 Hyphomicrobiales bacterium | reverse complement strand
ACTTCCCGCCACCAGATAGTTCCAGTTCAACTGGTGGAAGCGCGGTTCACCAATGGCCCACAACCCTTCATCAAGCTGCTGGACCGCAAACCAGTCGTCGAACCAGCGCACGCCGGGGGCAAGCATGTCAGGCACGGTCCGCTCCATAGTAGAGATTCACCACATGCACGGCTTCGGCGAAAAACAGCCAACGCTCAAACACCGCAGCAGCGAGCACGGCGAGTGCGGCCATGACGGTGAGCCAAGGCGTTGCAGCGACCGATAGCAGTGCGAGAAGCGATGCGAGGCCCAGCAGCGCCATGACCAAAATCCGCAAACGCCGGGCATGGCGGCGGGCCACCACAAAACCCATTTCTTTCTGGATGAAATTGACATTGGTGTGCGGCACTTCCCACTGCCGGACTTTTTCGCCAAGCCCCGTGGCATCGCCCATGGAGAAGCGGCGGGGTGCGGCATCAATCGAGTGCCAATAGAAATATTTCAAAACGGCCGTCACTGCCAGTGCCGCCAGCGCCAGAAAAATCTGGAAGGGCTGGAAACGTCCAAGGACCGTGGCAATCGCGGCAAGCAGCAAGGAACCCGTCGAAAGCGCGAAGACGAGATAGACCGGCACCGTCAGGGGATGATGCCATTGCGGAATGGTTTTCAGTGTCGAATAGATTTTAGCAGTGCAAAACACGGTGACCGAACACATCACAGCTGTCGCAATGCCCAGAGGCGCAATGAATTGCGGTGCATTCAACAACCCTGACCACACCAGGCCAAAGCCCAGCGCCACGGGATAGGTGACGACTGCGGCAATGCCTTCCCGCGATAGCCATGACGAGCGCCACTGCGAAAATGCCCGCCACGCCCGCTCCGGGTGGCCGAGATGAAATGTCGAGGAAAGCAGGCCAATGGTGATGAGAGACAATGCGACGACAAGCGCTGCGAGCGCAAAGGCGAGCGACGAAGCTTGACCATGTTGCAGGCCCACAAATCCAAGCAAGGCCAGCAGGCCATAGCCTGCACCCGACGAGGTGGTGAAGAGGATAACGGAATAAGCCGGGTTCATATCTCAGCCTTCCAGCTTGTCGGCTGCATCAACGGGATTTGCCGAGGCCGTGGCTTTCGACGATGACATCAGTTTGTCGGCCCACACAAAAAGCCGCTCCAGCGCCGAACCATCGGATTTTGGCAACACCTCGACATGGGCCATTGGCGTGTCACGGCGGGCCCGCGGCGGCAGGTATTTGTTGGTGGGTTTGTAGCCCATGCCACCCAAGAGGTCATAGCCGCCGCGTTCCTTCACAAGCTTTGACACATCGGAATTGGCGTCGCCAAGATCGCCGAAGCTGCGGGCACCCGTGGGGCAGGCCTTGACGCAGGCCGGCACGCGGTCCTCGGGCTCGAAGTTTTCATTGTAGATGCGGTCAACACAAAGCGTGCATTTTTTCATCACGCCGGAGCTGTAGTCATATTCCCGCGCGCCATAGGGACAGGCCCAGGAACAGAGCTTGCAGCCAATGCAGGTCTCAGGGTTGACAAGCACGATGCCGTCTTCGGCGCGCTTGTAAGACGCCCCCGTCGGGCAGACGGTGACGCAAGCCGGTTCCTCGCAATGCAGGCACGAGCGCGGGAAATGCACGATGCGGGCGTCGGCCCTGCCCTCCTCCTGGACCTCATAGCCATGGACGCGGTTGAGCCAAGTGCCCATGGGTTCAGCACTTCGCGGGCGGTCATCATTGAG
>JANNFZ010000189.1:0-2737 GCA_031380375.1 Hyphomicrobiales bacterium | reverse complement strand
ATTTGTTCAACATTCTCCTGTCTGCCCTGGCACTTGTCCTCTCGGCGATTCCGCTTGCGGCGGAGGAAGCCAATGCGGTCAAGGACCTGGGTGTCGTCGAGCAGGCGCTTGGCTCATCGACGATTGCCCAGGCAGACCTCGTGCGCCAGCTTGCAGCTACCATCCGGGCCCAGGAAGACCTGTCGGGGCAATTGGTTGATGCCGCGCGCAAAGCCCAAGGTGAGGAACAGGCACTTTCCGGTGTGACGGCGCGCATTGGAAAACTCACGGCCGACAATGCCGAAGCGGAGCTTTCACTCGCCAAAAAACGCGATGCACTTTCCTTGCTGCTGGCGGGGTTGCAGAGGCTTGACCGCAATCCGCCACCGGCCCTGGTGGTTGCCCCCGATGACGTTTTAAAGGCGCTGCGGGGTGCCATGATTTTTGGCGCGGTCATTCCCGATCTCCGGCAGCAGACGAGTGAACTGAAGGCGGCACTCGGCCATGTAGAGGCCCTGAAGGCCGCCCTTGCCAATGAAAAAGCCAACGCCGAACAGGCCATTGCAGCCTTGACGGCAAGCCGCGGCGAAATCAAGCGCCTGCTTGCCGAAAAGGTGGTTTTGGCAGAGCAGAATGCCACGCAACTGAAGGACGAGCGCACAAAATCCGAAGTGCTGGCGGCGCGGGCAAAATCACTGCGCGAGCTGGTGGCCGGGCTTGAGGCGGCCAAGGCCGAAAAACTTGCCGAAATGGCGGCAAAAGAACAGGCCAGCCTTGTTGCAGAAGCCGAAGCCGAAAGCCTGCGCCGACAAGCGCTTGCCGCGTCGGCCCTGGTGTTTTCACGAGGAAAAGGCAGGCTGAATTACCCCCTGCAAGGCACAATCCACCGCCGCTTTGGCGACGACAATGGCCTTGGCGGCCAGCTTGAAGGTGAGCTGCTGCTGGCGGCCAAGGGTGCCGAAGTCCTGTCGCCCGTCGATGGCAGGATCGAGTTTGCCGGACACTTCCGCAGTTATGACCAACTTGTAATCATCAATCCGGGTGAAGGATATCTTGTGCTTTTGGCCGGCATGTCCGAAATAACAGCCTATCCCGGGCAATCCGTGCGGGCCGGTGAGCCCGTAGGAAACATGGGAGAGCGGCCAACGCCCCTTGCCTTGGCCGGAGATCTGACACATTTAGGCGCTCCCGTGCTGTATATAGAGTTCAGGAAGAAGAATCGTTCGATTGATCCCTCCCCCTGGTGGGTGGCAGGCAGAAAAGAGGCTATGAGATGAAGTTCCAGTCGCGTTTCCGTTCCCTTGGCCTTGTGCTCGCAGGTGCCGTGTCAGCCGCCGTGTTGATGCAGGCCTTCAACGCGGCGGATGCGGCATCCAACGCCGAGACCTACAAGCTCCTCAATCTTTTTGGCGATGTCTATGACCGGGTGCGCGCCGACTATGTCGAAGAGCCTGACGAAAAGAAAATGATCGAAGCGGCGATCAACGGCATGCTGATGTCGCTTGATCCGCATTCCAGCTACATGGATGCCGAAAGCTTCGAGGACATGAGTGTCAAGACCAAGGGCGAGTTCGGCGGCCTTGGCATCGAAGTCACCATGGAAAACGGTGTTGTGAAAGTCATGTCGCCCTATGACGGCACACCTGCCGCCAAGGCCGGCATTCTCACCAATGACCTGATTGTCAAAATCGATGGCGCCGAAGTGCAGGGCCTGACGCTCAATGAAGCGGTGGACAAAATGCGTGGTGCCGTGGGTGCGGCCGTCACCCTCACCATTGCGCGCGAGGGCCGCGAGCCCTTCGACGTCAAGATTGTGCGTGACATCATCAAGGTTGAATCGGTGAAATATTCGCTGGAAGGCAATGACATCGGCTTGATCCGCATGTCATCTTTCACGGAACAGTCGGACACCGGGTTGCAGAAGGCCATCACCGAGCTTGAGAAGAAGTCCGACAACAAGATCAAGGGTTATGTGCTCGATCTCCGCAACAATCCGGGCGGGCTTTTGTTGCAGGCGGTATCGGTGTCGGACGCCTTCCTCGAGCGCGGCGAAGTGGTTTCCACACGCGGCCGCAATGCCGATGAAGTTGAACGGCACTCCGCCCAGAAGGGCGACTGGGTCAATGGCAAGCCAGTGGTGATACTGATCAATGGCGGCTCGGCCTCGGCGTCGGAAATTGTTGCGGGAGCGCTTCAGGACCATCACCGGGCAACACTCATTGGCACGCGGTCGTTTGGCAAGGGGTCGGTGCAGACCATTATTCCGCTTGGCAATGAAGGGGCCATACGCCTCACAACGCAGCGCTATTTCACACCATCGGGCCGTTCGATCCAGGCCAAGGGCATTGACGCCGACATCATCATCGAGCAGCCGCTGCCCCCGGAATTGCTGGGCAAGAATGTGTCCTCGGAAGGCGAAGCATCGCTGCGCGGGCATTTGACCAATGAAGCCGAAAAGGATGAGGGTGGTGGATCGTCGGTCTATGTGCCGGAAGACAAGACCAAGGATGTGCAACTGAAAGCCGCCATCGACTTCCTGCATGGCGTGAAGGTCACGACCAATGTGAAGCCGCCGGAGAAAAAGGCCGAAGCCACGGCGAATTAAGGGACATTATTTGATTCAACCTTCTCCCCTTGCGAGAGAAGGTCAGGCATGGATATTTTACGTAATGTGTTGATAAATGACTATAATATTATTTGAATTGGAATTGGCACATAAGAAAGTAGCAAATAGGTAGCATCCGAATGCCTGGTGGTG
>JANNFZ010000185.1:0-12938 GCA_031380375.1 Hyphomicrobiales bacterium | reverse complement strand
GTATGGGCGACGGAAAATCCAAAGCGGCCATAGTAGGGTGCATCACCCACCAGCAGCACGGAGTCGTGGCCCTTGCCCTGTGCGCACGCGAGGGCGTGGTGCATCAGCGCAGCACCAATGCCCTTGCCCTGGTGGCGATGGTCCACGGCGATGGGACCGAGCAGCAGTGACGGCCCGGCTGATCCGGCAATGACATGCCACAGCCTGACTGTGCCGATGACAAGGCCCCGCGCTGATGTTGCAGAGAAGGCAAGACCCTCCGCTGGCAAACGGGCGTCACGCAGGCGCTCCGATGTCTTGCGACGCCGCGTGACACCGAAGGCCCTGTCGAGCAGCGCTTCGCGGGCCGGGGCATCGGTGGGCAGTTCATGACGAATGGTGACCATGGCAAGTCTCCAAAAAAGGAAGAAGCGTCCCCTCTCCTTTGGAGAAGGTCCGGCACAGCCGGGGGTGAGGTCCTTAAATGACGTAGCTTCGCAGCGGCGGGAAACCGTTGAAGGCCACGGCGGCATAGGTGGTGGTATAGGCACCGGCCGCCTCGATCAGCACTTCATCACCAACCGACAACGTGATGGGCAGCGGATAGGGCGTCTTTTCATAGAGCACGTCCGCTGAATCACAGGTCGGGCCTGCAATCACGCAGGGTTCCATCGCATCGCCATCCTTGGCAGTGACCAGCGGATAGCGGATTGCTTCATCCATGGTTTCGGCGAGGCCGCCGAATTTGCCGATGTCGAGATAGACCCAGCGCGTGTCGTCGTTCGCATGCTTCCTGGAGATCAGCACCACTTCCGCCTTCACCACACCGGCGTTGCCGACCATGCCGCGACCGGGCTCGATAATGGTTTCCGGCAGGTCATTGCCGAAATGCTTGGTGAGAGCCTCATGTATGGCATTGGCGTAGGCACCAGTGCCCGGCACCTGCTTTAGATACTTTGTGGGGAAACCACCGCCGAGATTGACCATCTCAAGCTTGATGCCGTGGGCGAGCATGGTGTTGAAAATTGCTTTCGCTTCGCCGACCGCCACGTCCCAGGCATTGAGGCGGGTTTGTTGCGATCCGACATGGAAAGAAACACCATGGGCCTTGAGGCCGAGCTTGTGGGCATGCAACAACACATCTTCGGCCATGACGGGTTCGCAACCAAACTTGCGTGACAAGGGCCATTCAGCACCGGCCCCGTCAGTGAGAATGCGGCAGAACACCCGGGCACCCGGTGCCGCACGGGCGGTTTTTTCAACTTCTTCGGTGCTGTCGACGGCATAGAGCGAAATGCCAAGCCCGTGGGCTTTCGCAATGTCGCGCTCCTTCTTGATGGTGTTGCCAAAGGAAATGCGGTCAGGTGTAGCGCCGGCGGCCAGTGCCATTTCAATCTCGGCAACTGATGCCGTGTCGAAGCTTGAACCGAGGCTTGCGAGCAGTGAAAGAATTTCAGGAGCGGGGTTGGCCTTCACGGCATAGAAAATGCGCGTCCCCGGCATGGTCCGGGCAAAGGCCCTGTAGTTGTCGCGCACCACGTCAAGGTCAAGCACAAGGCAGGGGCCTTCGGGCTTTTCGCGTCGCAGGAATTCGATGATCTTTGCCGTTGCCATGGGTGAAGCTCCCAATAAGATGTGACGTTGCACCACCAACAGACGCAGACGCGGCGCGATGGAGACGCCACTTGCGTTCACTGACTGTGTTTCGCTTCTGATTGATTGGAAGGCCCAACCGCACATCGAGCAGACTTGTGTTTGCCTCTGGTAACCCCGGTTTTGGACGAGCCGGAAGAGACGAGAAACCCTCACCGTCGTTGCTTAGGGACTGACCTTTGCAGCACGTGCGACTTTGGACGACGCGCATATGATGGATTCGCGCGTCGCTTTCAAGAATTATTTGGGCTTGGAGGAAAGTTTTTTGTTACCGAAATCTTAATGAACGTCGGCAAACACTTCATGTCTGCAAAAAGAGTCTGGGAAACAGAATGTCCTGGGTCTTTGCCGGGAAGCGCAGCGACACTGGACCTTTTGGCGTTTCAGATGCCAGCAGCCCTTCGCCAACCACTTCGGCAAAAACGCGGCGTGCGCTTCGCTCCGGCAATCCCGTTATACGTGAGATGTCGCCACGAACAAACTCTCCACGGACCAAGGCCTCACCAAGCAGGCGCTTGGCTTCCGGTTTGAGGCTGTCGCTTCGGTCAACATATTCGTCCAGCCGCTTTCCCAATGTTCCGATTTCGAAAAGGCCTGTCATGAAATTGATTTGGTTGAAACAGGTTTTCAGGAACCAGAGGCAAAAGGCATTCAAGGCTTTGAGTGAAAGGTTTCCGCGACCGTCCAAATCCCCTTGTCGGGGCATGTCTGCGCGGTCCAGCATTCTCTTGTAGTCGCCCCTGCTCTCCAAACCCCGGGCAAGTCCCCGTGAGACAGACCAGAGTCCATGGGCTCCAATGCCTGCTGCTTGGGACATGGCATGACTCATCAGGCGGCTCACCCTGCCATTGCCATCCGGAAATGGATGAATGTAATTGAAGCGGTGGTGTGCTGTTGCGGTGGCAAGAATTCTGGCGGATTTTCCCATCTCAGAAAACCGGTTGCGTTTGGCAAAATGCTCCATGAAGGCTGCCACATGACCGCTGCTTGGAGGCTGGTGCCGACCCACGACAACATCTTGATGCGCTCCCTCGCGCCATTCTCCGGGCTTCATGATGAATGCCTTGTCGCCTTCACCAACGCGCAACATGCTGACTGGGGCGTCGCGATAAAATTCGTGATGCAACCATTTTGCAAACTCAATTGATGCAGGCTCAGGAAGCGTCCCAACACTTTGCAAATGGTCAATCTCTTCCTGCACCCTGACATGGGCCACGGCCTCCATCAGCAGATCGCGCATTTGCATTCCACTCGACAGCATTGCGCCTTCAATCTGTGCAGTACTTGGAGGTGCCTCCGGGTAGCTCGGCCACACCACGCCAAAGTGCAATGCTGCCTCAATGTCCCTGGGTTTCGTTTGGTGGCCTTCAATCAGATTGCTGTAGTAGGTGTTCATGATGCGCACCATCTTCGCAAGGTTGGCGGCGGTCATGGGATGCAAGCTGACTTCGAGCTTGGCAGCAGCGGCAGATATTTCAGCAACCAAATCCGCGATGGCTTCCGGTACGTCTTCGATCCGAACGGGTTCAATTCGTTGAACAGTTTCAAGCATATGGCCGATCTCGAGTTCAGTCAAACATTTGTTTAGTTTATATTTAATCCGAAAACAACAAAGAACTGGCCGATCATTTGGCCGATGCTGGGCCGGTCTCGAGAGCTATCGAAACCTCTCCCACCCCGCCGTTATGCGCGTTGCTGCCGTCACCGCACACATGCCAGCGTAGATATAGGCAAGTATCGCGAAATGCGTCGGCCACAGGCACATGGCAACAAAGCACGCCACGGTTTCGAAGCCTTCGGTCAATCCCCCAAGATAGTAAAAGCCTTTTGACGGGTATGCGGTGCTTGTCTCGCTGCGCTTTGCCGAGAGAATGGCGAAGGCCAGAAAACTCGTTCCCGTGCCGATGAACGATGCCAGCAGAACCGCACCTGCCAGTGCGTTGGTTTCCGGATTGCCGATGGCAAAAGCCAGCGGCACTGCCGCATAGAACAGGAAATCGAGCGTGATATCGAGAAAAGCGCCACGGTCCGTCGGCGTCGCCAGGCGGGCGACAGCACCATCGAGACCGTCACAGAGGCGATTGATCAGCAGCGGCCAGATGGCAAGGGAGTATTGGCCCGTGGCAATCATCAGTGCAGCCAGCAGGCCAAAACCAAATCCGGCAAGCGAGATCTGGTTGGCGGTGACGTTGCGCGCGACAAGTGCGCGGGCGGCGGCATCGACAAGCGGCTTCGTTGCGGCGAGCAGTTGGCGGTCAAGCATCGCTGCCCCGCTTCATATCGGGCAATGTGATGATGCGGCCGCCTGGTGGCGCATCGGCGGCGTCATGGGTGACAAGAAGGGCGGGAATGTCCCTTGCCCTGATATGGCTGAAGACATAGTCGCGGATCGATTGGCGCAGCGTTTGGTCAAGCTTGTTGAACGGTTCATCGAGCAGGATGGCGGCGGGCTTTGACAAAAGTGCCCGCATCAGCGAGATCCGCGCCCGCTGCCCGCCCGACAAGGTGTGGGGTGCCCTGGTTTCGAAGCCTTCGAGTTCGGCGCGTCTAAGTGCGGTGTGCATCATGTCGCGGCGTTGGTTTTGCGGCATTTTGGGAACGGCAAACAACAGGTTCTCGCCGATTGTCATGTGCGGAAACAACAGGTCGTCCTGAAACAATCGTGCGATGTGTCGACGCTCCGGTGCGAGACCATTGAGCATGGTCTCGTTCAGCTTGATGATGCCGCGGCCCGTGAAGGCCGGATCGAGATCGCCGCCAATATAGGACAGCAGCGATGATTTTCCGGAACCGCTTTCCCCCATGACGGTGACAATTTCGCCGGGCGCAACGTTGAGCGACAAGCCGCTGATCAGGCGGCGTCCGCCGACACTCAAATCAATGTTGTGGAGCTCCAGCATCAGACGCTCCAGCGCGAGCGGCCAAGCCGCGCTGCAACGGCAAATCCTGCAAGCGGCAACACCATGAGGGCCAATGCCGAGGCTGCGATAAGTGCACGGTTGCCGCCGCTCGAAAGTGTCACGGCTTCCATGGCCAGGGTGGCGTGGCGGCCCGATGCGGCGAGTTGCACGGGGACATATTGCGCCACGGCCACCGCAAAACCAATGCTGGCGGCAGCCCACAGGCTGGCTTTCAGCATGGGCCATTTTACTTCGCGCAGGAACCGCTGCCGGTTGACCATCAACCCCGAAGCCGTTGCCGACCAGCGCTGGTCAAAGGCCCGATAGGGCCCGTGCAGCATGATGAACACATAGGCCGTGACCGGCAGAACGTGGGCAAGGAAAAGTGCCAGTTGCGTTCCGGTAAGACCAAGCAGCAGGAACAGCCGGTATTGTCCAAGCCCAATGACCAGCGATGGCAGGCAGAGTGCCATGCCGCAAGCCAGCAGCACGAAGTGGTCACGGGCAGGCCTTTGCCATTCGAGCCAGGCAACACAGGCGATCATGGCGGCAAGGCTTGCCAGCGCCGCGTGGCAGAGCGTGGTGAGCAGTGGTGCAAAATTACCGAACAACTGCTGCCAGCCCGCAATCGTGAAATGCGTCGCCAACAGGTTCGGAAAGGGCCACTGGCCGGAAAACGATTGCAGGAGGAGCAAAACACCGATGACGAGGTAGGACAGCCTCCACAGGCCCCAGATTTGCCTCAGGATTGCGGTAGGAGAGTTTTCCGGTGTTGGGTACCGGGAATAAAATCCGTGAATTCTGGAGCGTCCCAGGCGCAGCAAAAGGCCAACAACCAGAAGTAGGCATAAAATCACAAAACTCAACACCACCACGCCGGCCGCCCCCCGGGCGTTCATCACCGCCTCGCCATCGTTGAGATCGCGCCAAATGACCGTCGCCAAAGTCGGCGGCTGCGTCGGCCCGGTGACCAAGGCCATATCGACAACCGTTGTGCCATAGGTGAAAACCGCAACCAGCGGCCAGATGATGCTCGGCAGAAGCTGTGGCAACAGCACCTTGAACCATGTCGAACGCGAGCCGTGGCCGAGGCTCTTGGCGACACACACATGCGCCTGCAAAACACGGCGCAAATCATCGCGGTCCAAAAGGCCGGCCATGGCCCACACCAGAAAAGGCACTTCCTTGAGGATCAGCGCCAGCGTCAGGGAAATGCCATAGGGGTCCTGGGCCGCAATCCATTGCGGCGGCTGGTCACCACCGGTGACCAGCATTTCAAATAGGCGGGCCACCACGCCGGTGGGTGGAATCACAAATAAAAGCCCAATGGCAAAGGCGAGATGTGGGATCGCCAGCAGGGGCCCACTGTCGCGCACAAGGTCGCGCCGGGTGTTGGCAATGATGACAATGGCCAGAATGAGCGAGACCAGTGTGCTGGCAATGCCCGTTGCCAGGCTAAGGCGCAGCGCCCCCCAGAATTGCGGATGGGCGAGCAAGGCTTGAAAGGCCAAAGCATCGAAGAAAAGCGGCGCCATGAGCACAACACTTGCACCCAGCGGTAAGACGAAGAGGATAAGAAGAGGCAGGCTGGTGAATGCGCGGCTCATCCCTGACCATAACGTTCAAGCCAGCTCGATTCAATCAGCGCAACCCAGCTGGCATGAGGCTCAGGGATGGCAGGACCGGGCAGGGAAACGCTTCCCGGTGCCGCTGCACTGCTGAACAGCGCCTGATCGCTGGCTGGCAGTTTTGACAAAGCCAGAACCGTTGGATCGCCCCAGGTTTTGAGATCAGCTTTTTTCGCCTGTGCCTCAGGGGACAAAAGAAAATTGGCCACCACCTGCGCGCCGGCTTTCGCCTTGGCATTGACCGGAATGGCCACAAAATGCGTGTTGCCAATGGTGCCTTCCGTATGCTGCCAAGCCACGGTCGTTGCGGGCAATGTGCCCGCCGCCACAAGATTGGCGGCTTCATTGGGATTGAAAGTGAGACCGATCAGCAATTCGCCATCGCCCAGCATCTGGGTGATTTGTGATTGGCTTTGCGGAAACTGCTTGCCCTCGCGCCACAGACCCGGATGCAGTGCATCGAGGAAGGACAACCACGGTTTCGACAAAGCCTTGAAACCTTCGGCGTCGATGGGTTTGCCAAAAGCCAAGCGATCCGGAATCACCTCGACGAGGGCTTGTTTCAGGAACGTGGTGCCGTGGAAATCGGGCGGTGCCGGATAGCTGACGCGGCCCGGATTGGCTTTGGCGAAATTCATGAGCTCCACCATGCTGCGCGGCGGCTTTGGCACTTTCAAGCCATCGCCAAAGAACGTGAATTGCGCCATGCCCCAGGGGCTTTCGAGGCCTTCGGTCGGTTCAGTGAAATCCTGCCGTGTCGTTGGCTTGCCTTCGACATCGACCAGGGCGAAATTCGGCAGAGCTTCGGCAAAAGGACCATAGAGAAGTTTGGCAGTTTTCATGGCGCGGAAATTCTCGCCATTGATCCATACGAGATCAACCGAGCCATCCTGCTTTCCCGCCGCCACTTCATCGCGGACCCGCTTCACGACTTCGCCCGCATCGCTGATCTTCACATGTTCCAGCGTCACACCATGGCGCTTGGCAACCGCGTCACTGGCCCATTTGATATAGGCGTTGATGGTGTCCGATCCCGCCCAGGCGTTGAAGTAAACAGTCTGGCCCCTGGCCTCCGCTTCTATCGCCGACCAGTCGCCGGCGTATGCAAATTTGGGAGCCAATGCAAAGGCGGCAGAGGCGAGCAGAAAATTGCGGCGATTGAGCATGGTGTTTCCTTGTTGGCGGGGTAATTTATCTTAGCCGATATGTGGGTGAGGGGGAATCACAACACAACGCCAATCAGTTTATTGTGATCACAACATGCCCGGAAGCACGCGGTCCGGCGGTTTGTGGCCGTCGGCCCAGGTCTTGATGTTGATGATGACCTTTTCGCCCATGTCGATGCGGCCTTCGAGTGTTGCCGACCCCATGTGCGGCAGCACCACCACGCGGGGGTTGTTCACGAGCTTTGGATTGACCGCCGGTTCGTGTTCGAACACGTCAAGACCCGCTCCCCCGAGCTCACCGGCCTCCAGCATGCGGGCCAGCGCATTTTCATCAATCACTTCGCCGCGCGCCGTGTTGACGATGATGGCGTCCTTCTTCATCAGTTTGAGGCGCCGCGCCGACAAGAGATGAAAGGTGCCGGGCGTGTGCGGGCAGTTGACCGAGACGATGTCCATGCGCGACAGCATTTGGTCGAGGCTCTCCCAATAGGTGGCCCCGAGTTCGGTTTCGGTGTTGGGATGGACGCGTTTGCGGTTGTGGTAGTTGACCGACAGGCCAAAGGCCCTGGCGCGCCTGGCGAGTGCCGTGCCGATGCGGCCCATGCCGATGATGCCGATCGACTTGCCCCAAATGCGGCGCCCCAGCATCCATGTCGGCGACCAACCCGCCCAGGCGGTGCCATCGGACATGATGCGCGCTCCCTCCATCATCCGCCGTGACACCGCGATGATGAGACCCATGGTCATGTCCGCCGTATCCTCGGTCAACACGCCTGCCGTGTTGGTGACGGTGATGCCATGGGCAAGGGCTGTCTCGACGTCGATGTTGTCGACACCATTGCCGAAATTGGCGATGAGCTTGAGTTGGGGACCGGCCTGCAGGATCAGCGATTTGTCAATGCGGTCGGTGACCGTCGGCACCAACACGTCGGCGGCTTTCACCGCCGCGATGAGGGCTGGCTTGGACAGCGGTTGGTCACTTGGGTTCAGCCGCGCCTCGAACAATTCCGCCATGCGTGTTTCCACAACCGCCGGAAGGCGGCGCGTGACCACGACAAGGGGTTTTCTGGAGGGCATGGGGAGCGCTGATCAAGGCCTGTTGACTGAATCTTAACCTTGCCGCGCCACTCATGGAGGTGTTGCGCAAGGCCGTTGCAGCCCTCCTTAGGCGTAAAAATTGGCCGACCGCAACCTGAAAAACATGAAGGTCGGCCCGTGCAAAGACCACGCCAGAGGAAGAGAAAGAATCATTTGCCGATGCTCGCAGCGCTGTGCAT
This sequence comes from Hyphomicrobiales bacterium, assembly GCA_031380375.1. GTDB lineage: Bacteria > Pseudomonadota > Alphaproteobacteria > Rhizobiales > Aestuariivirgaceae > Aestuariivirga. The sequence goes on along the minus strand of JANNFZ010000185.1, from coordinate 4,335 downwards.
TCTGTCCTTTGCGGGGGGCACGGTTTTTGCGCTCAAGGATACGCTTTTGCTCACCAAGACGGATTTTGCGGCAGGCGAAATCACCGGCTCGGTGGCAGCCCCTTTGCAAGCCCTTGGTCCTTCCGGCCTGCCTGTGCCGCGCTTTGTGACGCTGAAAGCCAGCAAGGTGAATGTGCGCCGCGGACCCTCCAGCGATCACGAAGTGGCCTTCGTGTTCCAGCGTAAAGGTTTGCCTGTCGAAATCACCGCCGAATTCGAGAACTGGCGGAAAATCCGCGATTCGGAAGGGGCCGAAGGCTGGATCCTGCAATCGATGCTGACCGGCCGCCGCACCGCCTTTGTCGCCAGTTCGATCAAGGGCAAGACCATCGACCTGCACAATGACAAACGCCTGGGCAGCGGCCTCAATGCAAAATTGTCGGTGGGTGTGTTGGCAGAGATCGCGGCTTGCGACGGCCAGTGGTGCGAACTCGATGCCGATGGCCATGTGGGCTATGCCGACCAGCGCCTGTTGTGGGGTGTCTATCCCGGCGAAATCGTCAACTGAATCCGGTCACCCGTCCTTCAGGCGCACGATCACATCGATGCGGTCAATGACCTTGCCGGGTGGCAAGGCCGGAATGCCGGCAACCGTGACACCTGCCGCCTCGATATCCACAAGTTCGCGTTTGTTTTCATTGAAGAAGTGAAAATGGTTCGAGGTGTTGGTGTCGAAATAGCTGCGTTCGCCTTCAATGGCGATTTCGCGCAACAGTCCCGCCGCCTTGAACTGGTTCAAGGTATTGTAAACGGTGGCCAGGGAAACTGAAATCCGTTGCCCCGCGGCCTCGTCATGGAGTGCTTCCGCCGAGACATGCCGGTCACCAGCCCCAAACAGCAGCCGCGCCAAGGCAAGCCGTTGCTGCGTGGGCCTGAGCCCCGCAGCGCGAAGCCTGGCAAGAAGGGTCTGGGGAGCGATCATGGTTCCCTATAGCAAGGAGGTGGCGGGAGGTGCAACCGTTGGCCTCGTCGCGACACATTGCCAACGGCAAGCAATGATGGTATATACATTGAACATACATTCAAAAGGTCGCCGCCGTGTCATCCAATACCGCCCTCAGCCTGCGCATTTCCACACGCGACCGCGATCTTATTGACAAAGGTGCGGAAGCCATTGGCAAATCCCGCACCGAATTCATGCTGGACGCCAGCCGCGCCGCCGCGACCGACGCGCTGCTGGACCGCCGCCTGTTCCTCATGGAGTCAAAGGAATTTGCCGCTTTTGAACGCGCTTTGGCCAAAGCGCCCCTCGCGTCCGAACTCGCCCGCAAAATAAGGCAGAAGCTGACAAAGCGCCCTTCGCCGTGGAAGGCCTGAGTCCGCCGCGCCTGCTCGGGGCGGATGACAAACTCGCCGACTTCGACTGCGGCGTGCCGGTCCTCAACGACTGGCTGAAACGGCGCGCCTTGGCCAATCATCTTGCGGGGGCTGCGCGCAGTTATGTTGTGGCTCACGACAGGCAGGTCGTTGCATTTTATTGCCTGGCAGCAGGTTCCGTTGACCACCGCTCAACACCGGGCAGCATTCGCAGGAACATGCCAAGTCCGGTGCCCGTTGTCATCACGGGGAGGTTGGCGACCGACTTGAATTTTCAAGGCAAGGGCCTTGGCAAGGCACTGGTGCTGGATGCAATCGACCGGACAACAGCCCTGTCTGGTCAGCTTGGCATTTGCGCACTTCTGGTCCATGCGAAGGAAGGTGCTGCGGCGGAGTTCTATCGCAAACTCGGATTTGTGACATCGCCACACAATGATCTGCTGTTGATGGCACGGGTTTGAACAAACCATAGCACCCACGGCCGGGGCAAACGAGGCACTTTGCACTCCCCCAATTCCCCGTGCTAAGTCCCTCCAATCACACTGGCAGCCAGGGCCCGCACGCGCATCATGACAATCGGAAAACCCAGTTACACCTACGAAGAGCTTCTCGCCTGCGGCAGGGGTGAGTTGTTTGGCGCGGGCAATGCCCAGTTGCCGCTGCCGCCCATGCTGATGTTTGACCGCATCACCGATGTGCAAAAAGACGGTGGTGCCGCAAAGCTTGGATCAATCAAGGCCGAACTCGACGTCAAATCCGACCTGTGGTTTTTCCCCTGCCATTTCCAGGGTGACCCGGTGATGCCCGGTTGCCTTGGTCTTGATGCCTTGTGGCAGCTCACCGGATTTTTCCTTGGCTGGCTTGGCGAACCCGGCAAGGGCCGGGCGCTGGGTGTTGGGGAGGTAAAATTCTCCGGCATGGTGACGCCGAAGGTCAAGACCGTAACCTATGAGGTTGAGGTGACGAGGCTCATCCTGCGCAAGCTGAAGCTCGCGGTTGCCAACGGCATCATGAAATCGGATGGTGAAATCGTCTATCAGGTCACCGATATGAAGGTCGGGCTGTTTGCGCCCGCCAAGGCCTAGGGAGATCAAAGCATGCGTCGTGTTGTCGTCACCGGAATGGGCATCGTTTCGTCCATCGGAAACAGCGCGCAGGAGGTGACGGCCTCGCTGCGTGAAGCAAAGTCCGGCATTGTTGCCGCCGAAAAATACAAGGAAATGGGCTTCCGCTGCCAGGTCCATGGCGCGCCCAATTTTGATGCCGAGCAGGTTGACCGCCGGGCCCGCAGATTCATGGCCGATGGCGGCATCTGGAACTACGCCTCCATGCAGCAGGCCATCACCGATGCAGGTCTGGAAGAAGGCGACATCAAGAATGAGCGCACCGGCATCATCATGGGATCGGGCGGGCCATCGACCCGCACCATCGTTCAGGCCGCCGATACGGCCCGCGAAAAAGGCCCAAAGCGCGTTGGTCCCTTTGCCGTGCCGCCTTCCATGTCGTCAGCCCATTCGGCGGTGCTGGCAACGCCCTTCGGCATTCGCGGCGTCAATTATACAATCTCCTCGGCCTGCGCCACCTCGGCCCACTGCATCGGCAATGCCTCTGAGTTGATCCAGTGGGGCAAGCAGGATGTGATGTTTGCGGGCGGCGGCGAGGAACTCGACTGGACCCTCTCTGTGTTGTTTGATGCCATGGGTGCGATGTCGTCCAAATTCAATGACCGGCCATCGACGGCATCACGCGCCTATGACAAAAACCGTGACGGCTTCGTGATCGCCGGTGGTGCCGGCGTCATCGTGCTCGAAGAACTTGAACACGCCAAGGCGCGCGGCGCAAAGATCTATGCCGAATTGGTGGGCTACGGTGCCACGTCCGACGGCTTCGACATGGTTGCACCTTCGGGCGAAGGGGCTGTCCGCTGCATGCGTCAGGCCATGGCCACGGTGAAAGAAAAAATCGATTACATCAATCCCCATGGCACCTCGACGCCGGTTGGCGACAAGAGGGAAATCGAAGCCATCCGCGAAGTCTTCGGCAACAACATTCCGCCGATCTCGTCGACCAAATCCCTGACGGGCCATTCGCTGGGGGCCACCGGCGTGCAGGAATCGATTTATGCCATGCTGATGATGAAAAACGGCTTCCTCGCCGAGAGCGCCCACATCGAGGAGCTTGATCCGGAATTCGCCGACGTGCCGATTTTGCGCAAACGCGTCGACAACGCGAGGGTTGATACCGTCATGTCGAATTCCTTCGGCTTTGGCGGCACCAACGCCACCCTCATTTTCCAGCGCCACAACGGATAGATCACATGGATGGATTGATGAAGGGTCGCCGCGGCCTGATCATGGGTGTGGCGAACGACCACTCTATTGCCTGGGGCATTGCCCAGGCCTTGGCCAAACAGGGGGCGGAATTGGCCTTCACCTATCAGGGCGAGGCCTTTGGCAGGCGCTTGGCCCCACTCGCGACAAGCGTTGGCTCGAAATTGGTGGTGCCCTGCGATGTCGAAGACATCACCACCGTCGATGCGGCTTTTGCCGTGTTGAAAGAAAAATGGGGCACTATGGATTTCCTCGTTCATTCCATCGGCTTTTCCGACAAGAATGAATTGAAGGGCAAATACGCCGACACATCGCGGGCCAATTTCTCGCGCACCATGGTGATCTCGGCCTTTTCATTTACAGAAGTTGCAAAGCGCGCCGCCGCGATGATGCCAAACGGTGGCTCAATCCTCACCCTCACCTATGGCGGCTCGCAGCGCGTCATGCCCAATTACAATGTCATGGGTGTGGCGAAGGCGGCACTGGAAGCCAGTGTGCGTTATCTCGCCGCCGATTATGGTCCGCAAGGGGTGCGCGTCAATGCGATTTCCGCAGGCCCCATGCGCACGTTGGCGGGTGCCGGCGTTGGTGATGCGCGGGCCATGTTCAGTTACCAGCAGGCCCATGCGCCGTTGCGCCGGACCATCAC
>JANNFZ010000173.1:0-2532 GCA_031380375.1 Hyphomicrobiales bacterium | reverse complement strand
CCGCCCAACCCGTCCAGCAGGTAGCCATCGCCAAACGGTGCATAGGGGCAGGGAGAGCCTGGCCGCAGCGGCGCATTTTTATTTTCTGTTTGCAACGCGAGCCCCGCCAGTGAGCAGGGTTGCGACAACCGGCCGGAATTGATGAGGTGACGTGCAAAGGGCATGGTTCGCGCCAACCGCAACACTTCATCCCTGAACATGTGTTCGACCGGGGAATTGGGCGACATGAAATTGCTGGTCCGTGACGAGTTTCTGATATTTTCGTCAGCACCGTGGGTGCGTTCTTCATTGTAGGTTTCGAGCAGGGCAGGTGCGGCATCGCCCTTTACGACAGCGGCGAGCTTCCAGGCGAGATTGTCGGCATCCTGAATGCCACCATTGCCGCCACGGGCACCGAATGGCGACACAACATGGGCGCTGTCACCAGCAAAAATCACGTTGGTGTGGACGAAGCGTTCGAGCCTGCGGCACTGGAAGGTGTAAACCGAGACCCAATCGAGTTCGAAATTCCTGTGGCCCACGGCATTTTCGATGCGGGACATGACACGGACCGGCAGTTTCTCGATGTCGGGATCAGCGTCAGGGCCGAGTTGCAGGTCGATCCGATAAATATTGTCAGGCTGTTTGTGGAGGAGGGCCGACTGGCCGGGGTGGAATTTTGGTTCAAACCAGAACCAACGCTCGGACGGCCGTTCGACTTTCATTTCCACATCGGCAATGAGGAAACGTTCTTCGAACAACCGGCCCTGAAATTCCAGCCCCATCATGGTGCGGGCGGGGGAGCGGGCACCATCGCAGGCGACAACATAGCCAGCCGTGAGTTGGTAGGGACCGTCGGGCGTTTCGACGTTCAGCACCACGGTGCCACCATCTTGTGCGAGCCCCGTGACCTTGTTTTTCCAGCGCAAATCAATCAGGGCCGGAAAATCAGCGCAACGCTCAACGAGATACTGCTCCACATGGTACTGCTGCAGATTGATGAAGGCCGGATTCTTGTGGCCGTTCTCCGGCAGCAGATCAAACGACCAAATTTCCTCATCGCCATGGAACAGGCGTCCGACTTTCCATGTGACACCCTTGGCCACCAAGCGTTCGCCAACGCCGAGACGGTCAAAAATCTCCAGCGTGCGCTTGGCCCAGCAAATGGCGCGGCTGCCGACCGAAACCACGTTGTTGTCATCAAGTACGATTGAAGCGACACCATGCAGGGCAAGGTCAATGGCCAGCGCCAACCCCACGGGCCCACCACCGATGATGGCCACACGTGCCAACGAGCGCGGTCCGCCATCAAGTTCCGGTGGTGTGCGATAGGGGAAGGGCGGGTAGTCGTAGCGCGGCATGGTTGGATCCTAGCCTTGCAATGCATTCCACATCGCGACGTCGCGTTCGGCCGTCCAGATGCGTGGTGTATCCATGCCGAGCGCTTCATCATAGGCGCGGGCCACATTGAAGGGCAGGCAGTGCTCATAGATCGCGTAGTTCGCGAACTTCGGATCACACGCGGCGCGCACCGCATCCCAAGCCTCTTTCAACGAGCCGCCACGGCTGGCCACCTGGGCCGCAGGGCGATAGGTGCTTTCGACAAAGTCGCGGGTGTTTTCGATTGCTGCAATGACGCGTTTTTCACCGATCAGCGCTTCGCCACGGCCTGGTGCAATGGCCCGCGGGTTGTATGACTTGATCGCGTCAAGTGTTTTGCCCCAATCATTGAAGTGACCATCCCCGCAATAGCAAGCCGAGTGATACTCAACGATATCGCCAGTAAACATCACCGTTTCATCAGGCACCCATGCAACAATGTCGCCCGCCGTATGGGCGCGGCCCAGTTGCATGAGATCAACACGACGCTTGCCCAGATAGACGGTCAAACGGTTGGTGAAAGTTTGGGTGGGCCAGGTGAGGCCGGGAATAGACTCATGGCCTTGGAACAACCGGGGGAAACGCCCGAATTCCGAATCCCAGTCTTCCTGGCCGCGTTCGGCCACCATGGCCCGGCATTTTTCCGATGCAATGATTTCGCCGGCCCCGAAGGCTGAAGCGCCAAGCACACGCACCGCATGGTAATGCGACAGCACGACATACTTTATGGGCTTGTCGGTGACTGTCCGGATCTTCTCCACAACCTTGGCAGCAAGCCGTGGTGTTGCCTGCGCATCAACAATCATAACACTGTCATCGCCAATAATGACGCCGGTGTTGGGGTCGCCTTCCGCAGTGAAGGCAAAGAGTCCCTTGCCGATTTCGCTGAAAGTGATTTTTTTTTCCACGAGGTCGCCTTGCGAGGCAAATGCCTTGGCCATGGTCAGCCCTCCTGCCCTTGTTTTTGGACGGTCTGTTCAATGGCTCCGAAAATGGAGTGACCGCCCTTGTCCTTCATTTCAATTCGAACGGTGTCACCGAATTTCATAAAGGGTGTCGACGGTTTGCCGCGTGCAATTGTTTCAATCATGCGGATTTCGGCGATGCAGGAATAGCCGAGCCCGCCTTCGCTGATTGGCTTCCCGGCACCACCAGACTTGTCCCTGTTGGACA
>JANNFZ010000165.1:0-4188 GCA_031380375.1 Hyphomicrobiales bacterium | reverse complement strand
TGCTTTGGTTCTGGCAACGGGCATGCCCGTCTCGGCAGGCAAGGTTTTTGCGATGGGCCTTGCCGGTTTTTCCATTGAAAATTTGACGGTCCGGACGTCGGTTTCGTCGTTGGTCATTATAGCCTCCAAGCATTGCTCAAGGCCGCCCCGATTCGAAAACTAGGCCAAGTTGGAGCCGCCCGCAACGCGCCCCACGCATGGATTTGACTAGTGTTGCGCAAAGGCCACGGCGATGGCGGCGGCAACGCGGGCGTTGTTCATCACAAGTGCTATATTCGCGGTGAGCGATTTTCCACTGGTGATTTCGGCGAGGCGGCCCAACAAAAACGGTGTGACGTCCTTGCCGTGAATGCCTTTGCGCTTGGCATCGGCGATGGCCTTCTCGATGTGGGGTGCAATGAGCGCTGCCGGAATTTCGTGTTGCAACGGAATGGGATTGGCAACGACAATGCCGCCATCAAGCCCCATGGCCCATTTGGCCTTCATCAATTTTGCAACCTCCTTCGGGGTGTCGCAACGCATGAGAAGCTTGTGGCCGCTGGCCCGCGAATAAAAAGCCGGGAATTCATCGGTGCCGTAACCGACCACGGGCACCCCATGGCTTTCCAACACTTCCAGCGTGAGGGCGAGGTCGAGGATCGCCTTGGCGCCCGCCGTCACCACCGCCACATTGCTGCGCACGAATTCAAATAGGTCATTGGAGATGTCGAGTGTCGTCTCGGCGCCCCGGTGCGCGCCGCCGATGCCGCCTGTCGCAAAGACATGAATGCCGGCCATTGCCGCGATATGCATGGTGGAGGCAACGGTTGTGGCACCCGTCGCGCGTTTTGCCACGACATAGGGCATGTCACGCGTCGAGACCTTGGGGATCGACGGGCCATCGCTGGCAAACTGCTCCAACTCCTGCGCTGAGAGGCCGGCCCGCAACTGACCGTCAACGATTGCGATGGTGGCGGGCGTGGCACCGGCTGCACTGATGACGCCTTCCACCTCGCGCGCCACCGCAAGGTTTTGCGGGTAAGGCATGCCATGGGCGATGATAGTGGATTCGAGCGCAACAACGGGTTTGCCCGATTTGATGGCCTTGGCGACGGCTGATGACAGTTTGACTTTCATGACTTACTCCAAAGTCGATGTCGCACTGGCGATGACTTTGCCGGCTTGCGTCTGTCCGAGGCGGGCAGCGTTGACAAGGCTCTCGCCTTTGAGCAGCCCATAGACCAGTCCGGCAACCGCTGCATCCCCCGCCCCCGTCACATCGATGATTTCACCAGCGGGCTGTGCCGGCACATGCGAGATGTCGTGACCCGTTGATGCAAAGGCACCTTCGCTGCCCGCATGCAACACGGCATTGGCAAGACCCGCCCTATGCAGAAAGGCAAAGGCGCGACCGATGTCGCGGGTGCCTGCCAAATGTTCCATCTGGTCGAGATTTGGTGACGCGAGGAAAATGCAATGATGTTTCAACACTTCCACCAGCTTTGCGGACTTTGGCACCGACACGGGCTCAATGATGAGCTTGCCCCCCGCCAGAGACGCAATGTGGATGAGGCTCTCCAATGGCAGGTTGCAGTCGGCAACAACATAGCGGGCCGCGGCAATGGCCGCCGCGTGCATGTCAATCAGCGGCGGCACGATGGCTTCAACGGCACGCATGTCGTTGAGTGCCGAGATCATCTCGCCGTCATGGTCCAGCAGCGCCACATAGGTGCCGGTTGAAACAGTGCTCCGCATGACCCTCGACACATCAACCCCGGAGCGGGATGTCGTTTCGAGCACCATGTCGCCATGCGGGCCCTGCCCGACCACAGAGATGAGTGAAACACCGGCACCCAATCGCGCCAGATTATGCGCGATGTTGCGGCCAACGCCGCCCGCAGTCGTCGAGACGATTCCGGGGTTTGAAGTGCGCATGACGTTGGGCGCGATGGCCTTGGCCTTGATATCAACATTGGCCCCGCCGATGACGATGACATCTGCCATTTTCAGAAGTCGGTCTTGACGCCGCCTTCGCGGATTCTGCGGTCAACAAACTCATCAAGGGCTGCGCGAATGGACGGGTCCATGGCGGGTTCCTCATATTTTTCGAGAACCTGCTTATAGACCTTGTTGGCTTTCTGGAAGGCATCCGGGCTGCCCGCCGCCTGCCACTGCTGGTAGTTGCGCCAGTCCGACAAGATGGGCTCATAAAATGCCGTGGAAAAGCGCGAGAGCGTGTGTTGCGCACCAAAAAAATGCCCCCCGGGACCGACTTCTCGGATGGCATCCAGTCCCAAAGACTCTTCACTGGTGTCAATGGGTTGCAGGAATGACTTGACCATCTGGATCAAGTCGCAATCGAGCACGAATTTTTCGAAACTGGCAACCAGGCCACCTTCCATCCAGCCAGCCCCATGCATGATGTAATTGCCGCCACCCATGGTCACACCCCACAGTGAAAAAACACTCTCATAGGCGGCCTGGGCATCCATGGTGTTGGCGGCATTGGTGTTGGAAGTGCGATAGGGCAAGTTGTAGCGCCTGGCCATCTGGCCGCCCAAAATTGTCGCCTTCATGTATTCGGGCGTGCCGAAAGCCGGTGCTCCTGATTTCATGTCGACGTTCGAGGTGAAGCCGCCGTAAATGACGGGCGCACCCTTCTTCACCAATTGACAAAAGGCAAGCCCGGCCAAGGCCTCGGCATTCTGTTCTGTCACGGCACCGGCAATGGTGACCGGCGCCATGGCACCCGCCAGCGTGAAAGGTGTGACACAGACGATCTGGTTTCGCGCCGACAGTTCCATCATGCCCATCAGCATGTTGCTGTCGAGCTTCAGCGGCGAATTGGTGTTGACGATGGTCATCAACGAGGGCCGCTTTGTGAAATCATCCTCGCTTAACCCATGGGAAAGCCTGGTGATCTCGATCGCATCAAGAACATTCTGCCGACCCAGCGAATAGCATTTCAGTGGCTTGTCGAGCATCGTTGCCATGTCACGGAGCGCCACCAGATGGCGAATGGAAGGGTGGATGTCGATGGGTTCAACACAATAGCCGCCGCAGGCATCGAGGCAGTTGAAATTCTGCGAGAGCTTGAGGAATTTCTGGAAGTCGGCGCGGGTGCCGGGCCTGCGGCCACCTTCCATGTCATGGCAATTGGGCGGGCTTCCCACCGAAACAAAGGCCATGTGGTCGCCGCCGATCGGCACATTCTTTTCTGGATTGCGGGAGTGGAACGTGAAGGTCGAAGGTGCATGCGACACCAGTTCTTCGATCATCGCAGGTTCAAAGCGTACCCGCTCACCGTCAACCTTGCAGCCTGCCTTTTTCAAAAGGTCACGGGCCTCCGGCAACAAAAACTCCATGCCGATTTCCGAGAGAACCTTGAGCGAGGCGTGGTGGATGGTTTCCACCTGGTCATCGGAAACGATCTTGGTGGGCGGGAACGGCCTTCTGGCAACGCCGCGCGGTAATTGCGGAATGGTGCTGCCTGCGGCGGGTCTTCTCGCCGTGTCACGGCGGGTGCGGCGGGTGGTTTCGAGTGATGTTCCGGTCATGCGGCCTTGCCTGTTTCACGATAGATTTCGAGTGCGGGATCAGCGGCCACCTGCTTGGCCAGCCAGTCCTCAAAGCGTTTGATCTTGGGTTTGTTGCGATGTTCGCTGTGGCAGGCGAAATACCAGTTGTGGCGGTGCGGCACTCGCAAGGGAAAGGGTTGTGCAAGCCGGCCCAGCTTGATTTCTTCCGAGGCAAAGGGGCCAATCGTCATGGCCACGCCACGGCCTTCAATGGCGGCTTCCTGGGCCAGGATGTAGCTATCGACGGTCAAGCGGTTTGACGGCTTCACACCTTTGACACCAGCCGCATCAAGCCAGATCTGCCAGTCCTCCTCGGCGGTATAGACATCGATGAGCTTGTGCTTCTTCAGGTCATCAATTTTCTTCAGTGGCATGTCACCCTTCAACAACCCGGGAGCACACACCGGTGCAAGATAAGAGCGGAACAACGGACGATAGTAGTGGCCCGGTGCCTTGTTGCGGGCGAGGATGATGCCGACATCGACATTGCGCTCGTCGAAGTCCCAATCGAAATAGGATGTCGAAAGCCTGACCTTCATGTCAGGAAAGCGGCGCTCAAAATCATGCAGGCGGGGGATCAGCCATTTCAACGCCACCGTCACATAAACTTGCACCGTCAATTCATTGTCGG
>JANNFZ010000154.1:0-6347 GCA_031380375.1 Hyphomicrobiales bacterium | reverse complement strand
TGTCGCAGGCCCCCATCATCATCAAGGCAAAGATCGACAGCGGAACCCAGGTGGACAGGCCGAACACAACCGTGAACAATCCAAATGCTGCCACAAACAGGAACAGCACCTTGCCGGCATGATCCTTGATCCCGAATTTCGACAGCCACAATGCCATGGCAACGGCTCCCACACCGGGTGCCGCCCGCAAAAGGCCAAGCCCCAGTTCATTCACCTGCAGGATGTCACGCGCATAGATCGGCATCAGGGCTGTGGCACCACCCAGCAGCACCGCAAAGAGATCGAGCGAAATGGCCCCCAGCACCACGGGCTCAGACTTGATGAAGCGGAAGCCGGCCAACAACGTGGTAATTGTCGTTTCCTCAACTTTGTTGGCTTGCCGGGTGGTGCCGATCCACAGAACCACCAGAATGGCAAGACCAACCAGCAATGCTGCTGCGCCATAGGCGATCTCGCCGCCAAGTCCATAGAGCAGGCCACCCAGAACGGGACCAGTGATCGTCGTCACCTGCCAGGTCATGGAGTTCAGTGAAATGCCGTGGGGAATGGCTGCCTTGCTCAAGAGATTGGGTGACAGCGCATCTGCCGCCGGACTGAAGAAGGCGCGCGCCACACCCAACACTGCGAGAATGGCAAAGACTGGTGTTACGTCGCTGGGCTTCGAAAGCGTAAAGACGACAAAGCCCGCCGCGCACAGCATTTCGATGCCGAGGCAAACGGCAAGTATGAGGCGGCGGTTGAAACGGTCGGCCACAAGGCCGGTGACCAGAACCAGCACCAGGGCGGGGAGAAATTGTGACAAGCCAATCAGGCCCAGGTTCCAGGCGCTGCGGGTAATGTCGTAGACCTGCCAGCTCACGGCAATGACGATGATCTGCGCGGCAAAACCGTGTGCTGTCAGCGCCGCCAGGTATTTGACATAGGCAGGATAGTGAAAGGCGTTGGTGGAAGGCGCAAGCGTCTGGTCGGTCATGGAGGCCAAGTGCCACGACCCGCGCAGACTGTCAAAGTCGCAGTCATGTGTTATAAGAGCCCATGACCCTTGAAGATCGCATTGCGGAAGCATTGGGCCCGTTCAAAACCGGACAGAAGCGCATGTTCGGTGGCCTGTGCTTCATGCTGAACGGCAACATGCTGGTCGGTACCTTCCGCAATGGTTTTATGGTGCGCATCGCCAAGCAGGATCATGCTGCCGCGATGAAGCGCCCCGGAACCTCCCCCATGATCATGAAAGACCGCGTCATGGAAGGGTTTATCCTGATCGACGCCGATGCGGTGGCTGAGGAGAAAGACCTGAAAAGCTGGATCGACCAGGCGCTGGCCTACAACACCACGCTGCCAGCGAAGGCCGCGAAGCCAGCCCGCACGAAAGCAAAGGCAAAAACTGGCCGCTGATTAAGCGGCGGCCTGTTTGGTTTTGCCAACGGCGGCACGCAACGCGCCCTGCGCTCCGCCCACCTGGCCCATGCCAAGTGTATCGTGATAGGAGAAGATGTTTTCCGCGGGCCAGGCCAGGATAAGCGCCCAGTGCCGGGCCACCTTCCCCTTGTCGAGGACGGGCCGCGGCCCGGTCATGATATAGACCTCTTCCGCCTTCAACATCATCTTCATCATGAAGTTCATGGCGGCACGCTCTTTCCTGCCGAGGTTCCAGCCCAGGTTTTCACCGCCAAAAATCGTTCGCGATGCCACATGGTAGAGCCACAGTTCGTCATGTGGATCCTTGGGCGGCATGTTGCGGAGCATGGTCTTGATCATGGCAAACATGCTGTCATGGGCGCCTTCATAGGGTGTCTGGATTTCCTTGAAACCGCCGAGCCCGTCAAAATTCACGGCTTCCAGCTGGCCCTTGAACATGGGGAGCGGATCTTCCTGGTCAAAGATCCGGAAGCGGCTTGACCCCGCAAGTTTCTTGCCGGCGGCAACGCGGGGAATTCTGGCCGGGCCCGCCAGCACCATGATGTCCGGGAATGCATCGTGCCATTCCGCGAGGTGAAGGCTGTGGCCGGCCCCCGGTGCTATCAGGTATTTTGCCTTGAGGCCCGTGTCTTGCTCGATGCGGCGCACCTCTGTCATGGCCGCATTGTCAACGGCGTTGGCTATCAACAGCACAGGCTGGCCTGCAGCACTTGCATCGTTCAGCCTGAAAACCAGGCAACGGTTGTTGATTTCCGGGTTGTATTTGGAACCCGCCGGATGATGGCGCGTGGCAATCACCCACAGGCCGGGCGTGGTCTCGACGGCCTTTCCCCATGTCTCGCCACTGATGTCAAATGGGGAAATTTTTGTGCTTGGCATTGGATCACTCTCCTTGAATGCAAGAGAAAGACAGACCTGCGTTTTGATCTTACGCCTGCTCCGGCGCGCCCACAAGTTTGCCGGAATGGCGGGCCTGAACATCGCCTTCTGCGACATTTGCGGCAGCCGTGATGCGCTGCTATAGGCCGGGCACATTCAGATCACAGGGGTTTTCATGGACAAGATCAAAGTCGCCAATCCGGTTGTTGAACTCGACGGCGACGAGATGACCCGCATCATCTGGGATCTCATCAAGAAAGAACTGGTGCTGCCCTATCTCGACGTTGACCTGCACTATTATGATCTCTCGGTCGAAAACCGCGATGCCACCGCCGACAAGGTGACGGTTGACGCGGCCAATGCCATCAAGCGCTATGGAGTCGGTGTGAAGTGCGCCACCATCACACCGGACGAGGCCCGCGTCGAGGAATTCAAGCTGAAACAGATGTGGAAGTCGCCCAACGGCACCATCCGCAACATTCTCGGCGGCGTCATTTTCCGCGAACCCATCATCTGCCATAACGTGCCGCGCCTGGTGCCGGGTTGGACCAGGCCCATCATCATCGGCCGCCACGCCTTTGGCGACCAGTACCGTGCCACGGATTTCACTTTCCCCGGAAGCGGCACACTCACCGTCAAATTTGTCGGTGATGACGGCAAGGTCATCGAGAAAGAAGTTTTCAAGTCGCCAAGCTCCGGCGTTGCCATGGCCATGTACAACCTTGATGACTCGATCAAGGAATTTGCCCGCGCCTCATTGAACTACGGCCTCAATCGCAAGTTCCCGGTCTATCTCTCGACCAAGAACACAATTCTGAAAGCCTACGACGGCCGTTTCAAGGATATTTTCCAGGCCGTCTATGAAGCGGAGTTCAAAAGTGAATTTGAAAAGGCCAGGATCACCTATGAGCACCGCCTGATCGACGACATGGTGGCGTCCGCCATGAAATGGACCGGTGGCTATGTCTGGGCCTGCAAGAACTATGATGGCGATGTGCAGTCAGACCTGGTGGCGCAAGGCTATGGATCGCTTGGCTTGATGACCTCGATACTCATGACACCCGATGGCAAGACTGTTGAAGCCGAAGCCGCCCATGGCACGGTGACCCGTCACTATCGCCTGCACCAGCAGGGCAAGGCCACATCCACAAATTCAACGGCGTCGATTTTTGCCTGGTCCGGCGGCCTCAAGCACCGCGCCAAGCTTGACGGCAATGACAAGCTGAAAGCCTTTGCTGAAACGCTTGAGAAGGTGACCGTTGCAACAATTGAGGAAGGCAAGATGACCAAGGACCTCGCGGTTCTGGTGGGACCCGAACAGACCTGGCTGACCACGGAAGGCTTCATCGAGGCCGTCGACAAGAATCTTGAAAAGGCGGTCGGCTAACTCAAGCCGCAACCCCGGCCTTGGCTGTCATCGGCAGCCAGACTGTGAACGTTGCGCCGCGGCCTTCGGTGCTTGATATGTCGAGCCGCCCGCCATGCTGGTGGGCGATCTGTTCAATGGCCGGCACGCCAAGTCCTGTGCCAAAACTTTTGGTCGTGAACAGGGGCTCCCGGATGTGCTGCAGGATATCAGCTGCAATACCCGGCCCGTTGTCCATGAAATCGATGCCGACGCCATTGCCGCTGATCCGCGTCGCCACATGGATTTCCGGCGTTGCTGTGGCGAATTTCGCAGGATCATCGCCCTGCCCGACCAGCGCCTCGCTGGCATTGTTGAGCAGGTTGACAATTGCCCTTTGCAGCCGTGAAGGATCAAACGGAACCATGAGGCCGCCAAGGCCAAGGTCACAGGACACGGTCACGACCGCCGGCAGTTTTTTCGACTCTTCCTCCAGCACTTGCTCAAGCCAACTGTCGAGATCCCCGGACTGGCAATTGAGCTGCCTGGTGCGCGAGAAATCCAGAAGCTGCGTGATGATGTTGTCGCAGCGCACGATGCCCTTGTTGATGCGCTCAAACTGCGTCTCGACGCCAAGCCCCTTGCCACTGATCCTGCGTTCCAAAAGGAAGGCAGACGTCCGCACGGTGCCAAGCGGATTGCGCAATTCATGCGCGATTGTGGCGGTCAATTGGCCAAGCTGCTCCATGCGCCCCTTGCGCACAAGTTCTTCCTGGGCATCGCCAAGCGCTTTCATGTTCCGCGACAAATCATTGTTGAGACGCACAATTTCGTCGTTGATGTCGCGAAGGCTCGCGGCGGAACTTGTGGCCTCCTTCTCCGCAGCCTCCGAACGGCCAAGGGCCAATTGAAGTTCGGTGAATTTCCGCTTCATCAATGCCCCGACATAGTGGCCATAGGCCACCACGCAGAGGATGATGAAGACCACAAGCCCGCCGAGCAGGTATTCAT
Organism: Hyphomicrobiales bacterium; assembly: GCA_031380375.1. GTDB lineage: Bacteria > Pseudomonadota > Alphaproteobacteria > Rhizobiales > Aestuariivirgaceae > Aestuariivirga. The sequence continues at coordinate 1,693 of JANNFZ010000154.1, read as the reverse complement.
AGGTTCGCAGGGAATCAAGTGCTGCGTGGTCGGCCTGGCGCAGGCCCGCCAAATTGATGACGAGATACTGGTTCAAATCGCGCATGGCGTAGCGCAGGGAAACATACCTTGAAGACGTCTGGCGCATGGCCATCGCGGCTTCATGCGGCTCGGCGCCTTCGACGCGGGAGAAAATCATCATGCCGTTCTTTTCCACGGCATCAATTGATTTTTGCGCCTTCAGCAGCAATCCGGAAAACCGCGCCCCCGCCTTTTCCGGCAACAAGTCCGACAGTTCGCCGGGCACGCGCTCGACAAAGCCCCTGGCATCATTTATTTTGCCGAGAAACGAGCTGCGTTCGAATGAAACATTGACCGAGTAAAGTGCGGCCGCAACGTCGGTTTGCGTCTCCGCCAGAAGATCGGAGGCGTTCCGCAACAGGTTGACGCCGCGCTCGAATTGCGCCGTTCGCTCAAGGCCGAGCTCATAGCTCGTGATGACGCGGTGGCTGAGCAACAGGCCGGCAATGATCGCCAGCACGTCAAGCGTGGCCAGCGCAAAATAGACAAAGTGGATGCGCGGCCATCCCTGGCTTTTGTTGCTCATTGTGTCCGCGCGCGCCGCCATTGTCCTCGCCTTGGTCCGGCTCAGGCGGCTTCGCGTTCAACCGTCTCAAGAATGCGCATCAGATCAACAGGCTTGCTGAACACCCCGAGCGCGCCTCCCTTGACGGCGCGGTCCAAAAGGTCATCGGCGCTGTAGCCGGTCATGAAATAGATCCGCGCCGAAGGATGTTTCGCCTTGATTTCCATGAAACTGTCGACGCCGTTCTTGTTGGGCATCATGACATCGAAGAACCCGACATCAACCTTGTTCAGGCTGAAGGCCTCGATGGCCTGCTGACCGTCATAGGCGACGATCACGCGATGGTTCTCGGAGGCGAAGAGTTCGGCGAGCGAGTCGGCATTGCCGGCATCATCGTCAACAACAAGTATATTAAGGCTGCGCGACATGGTCTTTCCTTTCAGGTTCAAGCCGCAAGATCCGGCAAACGGGCCAGCAGCAGCAATGGGTCAAACGGTTTGTTGAGAATGCCGGTGACAAAAACATCACGGAACGGCGGGTCGGTGCCTGTGCCGGCGGCGGGCTTGCGGGGCACGATGAAGGTCGCGGCCCGGTGTCCGGCGCTGTAGGCGGCCTGATAGGTCGACACACCATCAATGACCTGCATTGGCGCGTCGAGAACCAGAATTTCATCAGCTGCAATGTTTGCCGGAATGTCCTCGCGCCGCGACACAAGACGGCTGTGAATGCCCTTGTCGGCAAAGGCCCGTTGAATGGACTGTCCCGCATGGCCCTGGCAGTGGACCGGATCGGCAATGACAATTCCGGCCCCCACACTGGCACTCAAACGCAGCACTTCACCGGCGTCGAAGGGTTTTTCCAGAACGCCAAGGGCTCCGCCACGCAGGGCCTGCTGCAGCAATTCCTCGACGCTGTATCCCGTCATCATGTAAACGCGGGCCTCGGGCCGGAGCTTGCGGATTTGAAGGAAGCTCTCAACGCCGTTCATGCCAGGCATCATCACGTCCATGAAGGCCACATCATAGGCGGTGTTGACATAGGCCTCTATGGCGTCGCAGCCATTATGGACAACCTTGACTGAATGCCCCTCAAGCGCGAACAACTCGCCGAGCGATGATGCATTGTCGG
>JANNFZ010000128.1:0-2727 GCA_031380375.1 Hyphomicrobiales bacterium | reverse complement strand
GCCACGACCTTCGGCGACGCGCGCCAGCTTTTTGCGGAGTTTCCTGGCCTCACCTGCAAAAACCAGCGGTGGGAACCCGGCCAGACGTTTTTCGACAACAGCAAGCTTGTCCAAGTCGGCAAATGCGGGCACCTGCACGACGGGGAATTTGCGCCAACTGTCAGGGGTCCAGGTCGGTTTCATCGCAGTCAACTCCACATAAGCGCATCGGACGAGCAAATTATTGCATTTGCGAAGTGGAAGATGCGCCAATTCAATATGCTACAGCAACTTGTCCGCGTTCAAACGAACGCGGGTTGCTGTTGGCACAGAGGCTATATCGCAGTGCAGCAGATAACACCAGCGGCACGCATCCCAGTCGTTCCTCAACCCGGTGTTAACCCATGCCGTCTAAATTTCCGTCTTTGGCGGCGACGGCATTTCGCACTGGCGGAGCATGGGCATGGGTTTCATCGACTATTTCATGGCGACCGACTGGGGATTTGCCTATCGCTTTCTCACCAAGGGCCACATTCCCCTGATTGTGCAGATCCTTGCCGTGAACACCCTGTTCCTCACACTTTATGTGGCGCGCAACGCCACAGCCAAAAACCGCTTCCGGCACAGTACAGTATTGACCATCCAGGGCTTGCTGATCGGTGCCAACCTTGCGGTGATCATGCAGGATTCGGTCTGGCCTTATGTCCAGAGATTCACGGTTCTCTGAATCAGCGCGGTGTTTTCAGATAGTCCGCGAAGGCTTCCATGGCGGATTTATAGGGGATCTGCTTTTCGATTGACCAATAGCGCAGATTGTCGAGACGGATGGGGTCGCCAGTCACGCCACAGCGCACGAACTCGCCTTCCTTCAGCACCTGGAATTCATGATCGAGATAGCTGAGCTTGGCTTCGCGCTGCGGCTTGAGGATGGGTTCGATAAAATTCATGGGAACGGAATAGCAAGCCTCAGCCTCGATTAAAAGAGCTTGCCCTGCCCCGGCTCCCGTTCCGTTACCGCCGACACCGTGCCATCGGAAAATTCGACCGCAATCCGTTGGCCGGGTTTTACAGCCTTGGCCCCTTGCAATGGCCTGTTCTTGTCATCGCGCACCACGGCAAAGCCACGGGCCAGAACGGACTTGTAACTCAGTGACAGGAAGAGTTTCGCCTCGGACGAATAACGTTCGGCCCGGCGGCCCAGCAAAACCGAAATCCCGCGCTTCTGCCTGTTCAAAAGTTCAGCCGTCCGGCGGCGGCTTTCCGAGACCCTTTCGCGAAGGCTGCGTGGGCTAAGCCTCCCTGTGGCCCGCGCCAGCCCAACGGCATGGCGCTGTACGTTGTTGCGAAGCGCTGTTGGCAGACGCGTCGCCAATCCGTCAACCCGTTGGCGGGCAATGGCCAGCACATCGTCGGGCTTTGGAAGTGCCCGGGCCGCCGCTTGCAGGCGAAGCTTTCTTTCCTGCATGACCCGCGCGATGGCCCGTTTCTGGCGCGCCGAAAGGGATGCCGTTTCGGCAATGAGATCGGCCCGCACGGGCACTGCTTTTTCGGCGGCGGCGGTCGGTGTCGGAGCCCGCCAATCCGCCACATGATCGATCAAAGTCGTATCGGTTTCATGGCCAATCGCCGAAATGACCGGGATTAAACTTGCCGCCACGGCACGCACGATCGCTTCATCGTTGAAGGGCCAGAGATCTTCCAATGAACCGCCACCGCGCGCCACAATCAAAACATCAGGTTTCTCTAGCATGGCATTGAAACCATTTATGGCTGCCACGACTTCTGCCGCCGCCGTTTCACCCTGTACACGTACCGGCCAAACCAGCACATGGGTCGGAAAGCGGTCATTCAAACGATGCAGAATATCGCGGATTACAGCGCCTGTCGGAGAGGTTACAACACCAATCAGCCGTGGCAGATAGGGAATGGGACGTTTGCGCGCTGCATCGAACAGGCCCTCCGCTGCCAGTTTTTTTCGGCGCTCCTCCAAGAGGGCCATGAGGGCGCCAACGCCTGCCGGTTCAACTGATTCAATGATGATCTGATAAGCCGACTTGCCAGGATAGGACGTGACCTTGCCGGTGACGATGACTTCAAGTCCCTCCTGCAATTTTGGCCGCAACCTCGAAAAATTGCCGCGCCAGATCACCGCATCAAGCTTGGCTCCCTCATCCTTGATTGAGAAATAGCAATGTCCCGAGCTATGGGGTCCGCGATAGCCTGAGATTTCACCGCGCACCCTCACATGGCCAAATCGGTCTTCGATGGCGCGCTTCAGAGCCTGGGCGATTTCGCTGACAGAATATTCGCCCGCGTTCGTTGCAGGGGTGTCGCGGATCTCGCCGGTAACGGGATCAAATTCGGGTTCAGTGGACATTGTGCTTTTACGCTTGATTCCCGCTGATCATTTGCCACAAGTCGGGCAAAGGCAAGACTCAATGAATGTACTTCTCATCGGTTCCGGCGGCCGTGAACACGCGCTGGCCTGGTCGCTCGCGGCAAGCCCATTGCTCGACAAGCTTTACTGCGCGCCGGGCAATCCAGGCATCGCCAATCATGCGGAATGCGTTGGCCTCGATATCACCAAACATGGCGAGATCATTGACTTTTGCCGCGCCAAGCAAATCGGCTTTGTGGTGGTGGGCCCGGAAGCGCCGCTGGTGGCAGGGCTTGTTGATGATCTTGCAATCGCTGGTATCAAGGCGTTCGGGCCTACGAAATATGCCGCGCAATTGGAAGGCTCCAAAG
>JANNFZ010000119.1:0-6189 GCA_031380375.1 Hyphomicrobiales bacterium | reverse complement strand
TCTCGACGGCGACCGCGACGGCAAGATCACGGCGGTCGAACTCGACAAAGTGGCCGAAGCCATGTTCAATGGCGCTGATTCAGACAAGGACAGCAGCCTGACCATGGCGGAAATGAAGAGCTTCAAACGCGGCAAATGGCGCAAGAGCTTTATCGACCACATGGCCCCGAAGCCCGACGCCAACTGACGGGACGGTCGATTGCTTGCATCGGTGCGACAGCAAAGAGCGGATCTGCATCAGGCCTCTGATGCGGATTTGCTGCTGGCTGCCAGCCGGAAAGACCAGGCGGCCTTCAGCCGCCTCGTGGAACGCCATTTCACCTTGGTGCATCGCGTGGTTTGGCGGCAAAGCAACGGCCATGCCGATGCCGAGGACATTGCCCAGGAAGCGTTTCTGCGGCTGTGGCGCAATCCCGCCCAGGTGCGCGAGGCGGGTGCCCTCAAGGGCTGGCTCCTGCGCGTGGCGCATAATCTGATGATGGACCGCTTTCGCCAAACGCCACTGCAAGTGCTCGATGACGAGGACAGGATTGTGGACAGCCGCGACAATGCCGAGGAAGCGCTGGGGCGGACTGAAGTTGCTGCCGCCATTGATGGCGCAATTGCCCGGTTGCCCGAACGCCAGCGTTTTGCACTCACACTTGTGCATTTCGAGCAGCTCACCAACATCGCAGCCGCCGAGGTGATGGAGGTGAGTGTTGATGCATTGGAATCATTGCTGTCGCGGGCCAGGCGCAGCCTCAAGGAACAACTGGCCGCCCACAAGGACATGCTGCTGGCGGGCCTCGCCGGTGAAAGGACGTGAATGATGCGTGACAAACAAATGAATGATGACGAACTGGACAGGCTGCTCGCCGCAGCCAGCAGGCCTGCCTTGCCGGTTGGTGCGCTGGCACGTCTCAACGCACGCCTTGCGCAGGAGTCCGGTGCCGGAAATGTCATTGCCTTGCAACGGAAAGCCCCAGCTCAACGCCGGCGTCTCGGTTGGTTGGCCGGCCTGCCGCTCGCCGCCTCGCTGGCCCTTGGACTTTATCTGGGATCGGCGGGCGGGGGCAGCAGCTTGCTACCGGCCGCCTTTACTGAAACTTTGGTTGGCGTGAGCAGCGCTGGCCCCGAAACTGGCATTGAAGAGGCCGAAAGCTGGGCCGAGGAAGACCTGACATGACAAGCGCAGACATGATCCCGCCGCTCGCACCCGAACCCGCCAGGCGACAATGGTTGCCACGCCTGCGTTCGCGCTGGTGGACGCTGTTGCTGGGTGCATCGCTGATGGCCAATCTCATGGTCGGCGGCCTTGCCATCGGCCAGTTCGTGAGCGGAGGCCCGCCGGACCGCATCGCCGGCATCACTTATATCCAGCTCATCCCCCGCAGCTTCTTCCACGAACTTTCTTTCGAGCGCCGCCGCGAATTCATGAAACTCATCCGTGAACGGAGCAAGGAATTGCGCGGGTTGCGCGAGGCCTCGAACACCGCACCTGTGAAACTGGCCGATGCCCTTGAACTGCCGGCCTATGATCCGGCGGCTGTCAAAACGGCAATCGACGGCTTTGCCACCGGTTCCGGGAGCCTCGCGGCCAGTGGCGGCAATCTTGTCATGGAAATCGTCGGCAGGCTGACACCAGACGAGCGCAAGTTGCTGGCGAGTGCCATCCGCGAAAGGGCCGAGAGCCAGGACCGCAAGAAGAAGTAGACGAGAGGTGTCATGCCCCCTCACCCGAACGCGTGCCGCGTTCACCCTCTCCCGCAAGGGGAGAGGGGACGCCGTCTTAATTTTCCCTTCTCCCCTGGGGGGAGAAGGTGCTGAGCAGCGTCTGCTGCGAAGCGGATGAGGGGCTTGGTGTCCAGAGATTTTGATTCATTTCGGCAGGCACTCGCGCTAAGGGTGACGCTCACCCTTCATCCAATCGAACGCCAAAGAGTCCAATGCGCCCTGAAAATCCTGTTGCCGTCAATCTCAAGGACTATGCTCCCGTAGCCCACGCCATTACCCATGTGGCGCTGGCAGTCAAACTTCATGCCACCGCCACCGAGACGATTTCCGAACTGACAATCGTGCCGCGGGAAAAATCCGTCGTGGCGCTTGAACTTGATGGCGAAGGCCTGACACTCGGCGCCATCGCCATTGACGGAACACCGCTCGCAGCTTCGGACTATGCTTATGCCGCCAACAAGCTGCGCATTGCCGCCCCGCCAACTTCGAAATTCACCCTGCGTATCATGCAGACCTGCAACCCCGAGGCCAATACAGCACTGTCGGGCCTCTATCTCTCAGGCGGCAATTTCTGCACCCAGATGGAGGCGCAGGGCTTCCGTCGTTTTGCTTTTTTCCATGACCGCCCCGATGTCATGGCGACATTCGATGTACGCATCGAGGCACCGAAATCGGTCCCCGTGCTGCTCGCCAATGGCAATCCCGGAACACGCGGCGACATCGCAGGCAGCGACCGGCATTTCGCTGAATGGTATGATCCGCACCCCAAACCTTCGTATCTTTTTGCGCTTGTGGCGGGTGACCTCGCCTCTGTCATCGACAGTTTCACCACCCTGTCGGGCCGCGAAGTCGAACTCGGCATCTATGTCGAGAAGGGCAAGGAGGACCGCTGCGCCTGGGCCATGGAAAGCCTGAAAGCTTCCATGCGCTGGGACGAGACGGCGTTTGGCCGCGAATATGATCTTGATGTTTTCAACATCGTGGCGGTTTCCGACTTCAACATGGGGGCCATGGAGAACAAGGGCCTCAATGTCTTCAACGACAAATACATCCTCGCCCGGCCCGACACGGCGACCGACCAGGACCACATCAATATCGAAGCCATCATCGCGCATGAATATTTCCACAACTGGACCGGCAACCGCATCACCTGCCGTGATTGGTTCCAGCTTTGCCTGAAGGAAGGCCTCACGGTTTTCCGCGACCAGGAATTCACCTCCGACATGCGTTCGCGCGCCGTGAAGCGCATCCAGGATGTGAAGACCCTGCGGGCCAGGCAGTTCCCCGAGGACCAGGGGCCGCTCGCTCATCCCGTGCGCCCATCGAGCTACATCGAGATCAATAATTTCTACACGGCGACGGTGTACGAAAAGGGTGCGGAGCTCTGCCGCATGATGAAGTCGCTGATCGGCCCTGTGGCATTCCGCAAGGCCATGGATCTTTATTTCACGCGCCACGACGGTGATGCCGCGACCGTTGAGGATTTCGTGCGCTGCATGGCCGATGCCTCGGGTCGTGATCTCACGCATTTCTCCAAATGGTATGAACAGTCGGGAACACCCGTGGTGACGGTGAAGACCCGCCATGATGCGGCGAAAAAGGTTTTTGAAGTCACCCTTGCCCAGGAGACACCGCCCACCAATGACCAGAAAAACAAGGTGCCGCTGCACATTCCGCTTGGTCTTGGCCTCGTGGATGAAAAGGGCAATGACCTGGCGCTGCATCTCGAAGGTGTCGGCGCGCTGAACACGCCGCTCATCGAATTGACGGAAAGCACACATACCTATCGTTTCACCGGCGTTGCCAAACGCCCGCGCCTGTCGATCAACCGTGGCTTCACGGCACCTGTGATAATCAAGGCCGATGCCAGCGAAGCCGATCTGGCGTTTTTGATGGGTCACGACAGCGACAATTTCAATCGCTGGGAAGCCGCACAAACCATTGGCCGGGAGCTTTTGCAAAGGGCAACGCGTGCCGTTGCGGCGGGAAAGCCCCTGCCGGATGTTGCCGTCATTGCCGAGGCCCTGCGTCATACCTTGTCAGACAAGTCGGCTGACAATGCCTTCAAGGCCATGATGCTGGCGCTGCCGACGGAAGCCGAATTGGCGGCCGCCATCGCCAAGGACGTGAACACTGATCATGTCGCTGATGCCCGCAATGGCACGCGGGCCCTGATCGCCAGGGCGCTGATGCCAAGCTTGCACGAAACCTATGCGGCGACGGCCACACCCGGGCCCTACCACCCCGATACCGAAAGCACGGCCAAGCGCGCGCTGCACTACACGGTGCTCGCCCTCATGGCGGCAGGTGACCCGAAAGCAGCGCTGGCGCTTGCCAAGGCCGAGTTTGCCGCAGCCGACAACATGACCGCCGAGGCCGGCGCCATCTCCGCCGTGCTCACCGTTGATGGCGTTGAAGATCTTCTTGACCAGTTCATCGCGCGCCATGGCGGCGATCATTTGCTGGTGGACAAGTGGCTGTCGCTCAATGCCTTTGTCACGCGTCCTGATCTCGCAGCCCACGTCGAAGCGCTCAGCCGCCACCCGCTTTTCAAATGGACAACACCCAACAAAGTCTACGCCCTCATTGGCGGCTTTGCGGCGAACCAGCAGGCCTTCAATGCCGGGGACGGTGCCGGTTATCGCTTGGTGGCCGATGCCGTCATCCGGCTCAACGCCACAAATCCGCAAGTGGCGGCGCGCATGGCCACGGGTTTCCGCAGCTGGCGCATGTTCGATGCGCAACGCTCCACCCATGCCGGGATGGAAATGCGCCGCATCCTTGAGGTCAAGGATCTGTCGCCGGACGTTTTTGAGATCATAAGCAGAACATTGGGTCCCTAAGTCCCGCCACGAGGACTCTTGGCAAATCAGCAACAGGCCAAGTATCTCTGTCACCTCAGGCAGTAGCCTTTGCGTGCGTCATGCGTTCGCCTCCCGCTGGAATGGAATTTTGCAGAAAACCTTGATCAAGGATTTGTTTTTTCGCGACCGGGCCTTGCGCTTGCCATTGCCGGGGCGTGCCGCCATCCGCATTTCCGAGAACATGCTTCGCCGCGTCGTCACGATTCTGACGGCCTTGTTCCTGCTGACGCTGGCGGCGGCCATCGTCTCGAAGCTCCTTGATGACCGCGCCGACCACATGGCTGACCACAGCGCCTGGACCTTGTTGCAGGCGGAACGAACGGCTCTCGAAATAAAACTGGCCGTAGAAGCCGGCGCGTCGGAAGGCAGGACCACGCCGCAACTCAGCGAGGCACTTCTGCTTTCCGCCTTGCGTGAAGGCAGCATGAATGAAGATCGCATATTCCTGCTGGTCGATGCTGCCGGTCGCATCGTTGCGGCAAGGCCACGGGATTTTCCGGCAATTGGCAAACAGCTCGCTGAAATCATGTCGGCGGAATTTTTCATGGGCGTGCCGGTCAATGGCAACCGCATGACGCCCACAAGACTCGCCGACGGCCAGGAGGTCTTTGCCACGACGCGTGATCTGGGCCCGTTGCCCGGCAGCCTTGTGGCGCTGCAAAAACATGCCGACCTGCTCAAGGACTGGCGCTCCAATGTCATGCAACTGGCAATCCTCTTTGCGGTGACGCTGCTTGTGCTGACCATGCTGGCCGGTGCTTTTCACTGGCAGGCCGGCAAGGTCGCTGAAGCCGACGAGATCCTTTCGGTGGCGACGACGCGCCTCGACAAGGCACTGGACGGCGGCCAGTGCGGCTTGTGGGACTGGGATTTGCGCGCCGACCGGATTTTCTGGTCGGGCTCGATGTTTGAAATCCTCGGCCTTCCGCCCAGCAATGAACGCCTGACCGCCGCCAATGTCGCGGCCCTCATGCACGGCGATGACGCCCCCCTGGATGGCTTTGTGCAGGACCTCGTGGAACACCGCACCGAAGGCTTCGACCATGAATTCCGCATGCGCCATGCCGACGGGCATTTCGTCTGGCTGCGCGCCCGTGCCGCCCTTGCCCCCGGCCAAGGCTCCGGCGGCCTTCATCTCGTCGGCATTGTCTTTGATATTTCCAGGCAGAAAACCCTCGACAAGCAGAACAAGGACGCCGAGGTCCGCCTGACCGATGCTATTGAAAACATTTCCGAAGCCTTCGTGCTGTGGGACACCCAGAGCCGGCTCGTGTTGTGCAACAGCAAGTACCAGCAGTTTCATTCGCTGCCGGCTTCGGCCTGCGTGCCGGGCACACCCTACGGCATTGTCGCGTCTTCTTCGAAAGAGCCGATCATCAAGAAATACGTGCCGGGCCAGATCAATGACCGCAAGGGAACGCGCTCCGTTGAGGTGCAATTGGCCGATGGCCGCTGGCTGCAGATCAATGAACGCCGCACCAAGGACGGCGGCTTTGTGTCCGTCGGCACCGACATCACCGCCCTCAAAAAGCAGGAAGAAAACCTGCTGAAATCCGAACGCACCCTGATGGTGACGGTGCGCGATTTGCAAAAGGAACGCCAGCAGGCCGAC
>JANNFZ010000079.1:0-2161 GCA_031380375.1 Hyphomicrobiales bacterium | reverse complement strand
GGTTTGGGCAAAGCCACGCAATTCCCGGGCAAGTTGAGGGCTTTTTCCCCGCTATCAACACTTCATGCTTAACGGCCGCGGCGGGCCACGCGCTCAATCTCGTCGCGCACCAGGCGCTCCACCAGGATGGGCAGGTTCTCGTCGAGCCACTGCTTCAACATGCTGCGCAGTAAATCCGTTGTCAGATCTTCGATGGCCCTGCCACCGGTGGCCCGCGACAACAGTGTTTCCGTCAATTGCCGGAAGGCATCGGTGGTTTGGGCCTCGGCGCGGCGCGACATCAGGGCCGGCTGGGGCGGCACTGCATAATGGGCGGCATAGGGATCATGATAACTGTCGTTGCGCTGGGGCTGCGGTGGTAGTGGCAGCGGCGCATAGGCGATGTCGTCGAGGTCGTCCTGCGTATAAGTGCCGCCGCGAAACACCGGCGGCTCGGGCAGGTACGCCGGCGGATAGGCTGGCGGAATGTCGGAGGCCCGCGCCTGGCGCGGCGTTCCCATGATGCGGCGGAAATCATCGCGGGGCCGCTGTGGCGGCTCAACCGATGGCCGGACAGGGCGACGGGGCGGGGGTGGAATGGGTGGCGCTTCGGCGGATTTCCGCAAGATGCGCCCGCGCAAATCGGCTATTTCCTGTTCCGGCGAGGTGCCAAGGCGTTCGTGATTGTCGAGACTGACCCGCATTTCGCGCAAAGCGCCACGCATCAGCGTGCCACGCGATTCACCACGCGTGGACGACGTATCGCCGCCCAAATCGTTGTCTATTGCCTTTCGGATGGAGGCGAGAAGGTCCTCCACTTTGGGTTCCAGTGACACGCAACAATCCCCGCAATAGCCCGCCCCGAATCCGGGCTGGTAAAGTCGCCATCCTTCCTTCTAGCAACTTGTGGCAGAATGTCACCCTGCCTTTCGTTAATGAAGGTTAACGCAGCGTGTCGGCCCCGGTGCCGATCCACTTGTCCTTGACGTTGTCGTAGTTCTCTTCGACGTCATAATAGGGGCCACCCAAGGCGAGCTGCCGCGCCGTCAACCTGCCGATGGCCGCCTGTACCTCGTAGCTTGACAGCACATAGCTGTATTGGGCCGAGACTAGGCTGATCCTGGCATTGACTTGTTCCTGTTCGGCATTGAGCACATCAATCGTCGAGCGCGACCCCACCAGGTATTCCTGGTTGACGCCATCGAGTGAAACCGCAGCCGCACTGACCTGGGATTCTGCCGCCGCAATGGCTTCACGCGCCGCAACGAGGTCATTCCACGACGACTTCACCGCCTGGCGCACGCTGCGCCCTTGCGCAATCACTTCAAGCTGGCGCTGGCTTTCCACGTGCTTGGCTTCACGCACCTCGGAATAGACCCGGCCTGCCTCATAGATCGGCACAGTGACAACACCTTCGATATTGGTGGTCCGGCGCGTCGTCTCGCCGCCAAACAGGCTAAGGCCGCCATCATCATAGGAATAGGATTGCGTGGCATTGATCGCCGCACTCGGTAAAAGGTCACCCTTGGCGACTTCGATGGCGTGCTCGGAAGCATGGCGCGTTTCTTCTGCCGACAAGATATTGGGGTTGGTGTGCAGCGCAATGGCAAGCGCCTCTTCGAGCGTCTGCGGCAGTTTGGCGAGTGCCGGCGTCTTGAGCGTTCCAGGCTGGCTTCCGACCTGTGACTCGTAGCGCGCCATGCTCGACTGCAAGGCCGCACTCGCCGATGCCATGCTGGCTTTGGCACCACTGAGCCTTGCCTTGGCCTGGGTCACGTCGGTGCGCGTTACTTCGCCTGCATCAAAGCGCGCCTGGGCCGCATTTACCTGGCGCTGCAAGTTGGAAACATTCTGGCGGCGCAAGTCCAAAATCCTGCGGTCACGAATGACGGCGAGATAGGAATCAACAACTTGCAGCAGCAGGTTCTGTTCGACGGCCACGAGGCGGTGTTGGCCCGACTTGACGATAGCCACGGCCTGTTTGGTGCCCTCAACTGTCTTGAAGCCCCGGAACAAGGGCTGCGACAATTGGATTGTGAGGTCACGCGACTTCGAATCGAGTACTTTGCCGTCGTTGGTTTTCTGCCATGTACGATCGACGCTGCCACGCGCTGTAACGGTCGGACGCCAGCCGGATTTCGCTTGCGGAACAAGCTCATCAGTGCCGCGCTGGCGTTCGCGC
>JANNFZ010000043.1:0-8999 GCA_031380375.1 Hyphomicrobiales bacterium | reverse complement strand
CGTGCAATTGCGGCCTTCCCTATGCGCGCATCACGTCACTCTCCGGTCGCCGGGAAGAACTCCTCGCACTGCCCGGCATTGATGGCAGGATGCACGAAGTGCCAGCCATCTATCTCTCTTCACCGCTGGTCAAGGTGCCTTTCCTCAAGCAGTTCCAGCTCGTCTTGCGGCAGGATGAGCTGGAGGCGCGGATTGTGGTCGCCGATCCTGCAGGGGCGGAGGAGGCCAAAAAGCGGGCCCACGCGGAAATTTCCAAAGTGCTCGAAAACCGTGGTGTCCGCATGCCGCTCAAGGTGAGCATCGTCGATGCGATTGCCAGGCACGGCACCGGAGCAAAGATCAAGCTTGTCGTCCGCGAGTGAAGCGCAAGCAGCAACGAGGGCGTCGGGCAGTAAATTGGAGGTAAACTCGCTTCAACCTCCATCGGCGTGGCTTGACCCGCCGACCCAGACTAACCGATATGCCGCTTCCAGAATTCGAGCATGCGGCCCCAGGCGAGTTCAGCCGCCGCCCTGTCATGCACGCTGCGCTGCTCGTTCATGAAGGCGTGTGCCGCGTCATAGATGTAGATATCGTGCATCACACCGCCCGCCTTCAGGCCCTCGGTGAAGCCCGCCACAAATTCCGGTGTGCACCAGTCGTCGTGCTTCGAGAAGTGTCCCTGGAACGGCACTTTCACGTCCCGCGCCCGTGCGACCTCGCGGGGCGGCATGCCGTAAAAGCAGCAGGCGGCGGAAATTTCCGCTACGCGCACCGCGCCCAGCACGGTGACTGCACCGCCAAGACAGAAGCCCGTGAGCCCGACCTTGGCGCCGGACCGCGCCAGATATTGCGCGGCCCCGCGCACGATATTGTCGGTGGCGTCGAGAAAATCGAGAGACGACATGGCAGCATTGGCGGCTTCCTTGTCGTGGTAAGCGACATTGACGCCGCCATAGAGATCAGGCGCGAGCGCCTCATAACCGGCGCGGGCCAGCCTGTCGCGGATGCCACGGATCTGGTCCTGCAGGCCCCACCATTCCTGGATCACGATCACACCTGGCGCGTGGTCGCGGCCGGGCTTCGCAAGATAGCCGTTGGTCGGTTTGCCGTCAGCGCGCGGATATGAAACGGCCGTGCCCATGGTGCAGGTCCTTTCGTGAGACTGAGGCTTTTGGGCGGAAAGACACTGGCCCGTCAAGACGACAAGGCAAAGCAGTGCAATCAAGCGAGTGAGCATTGGCGGTGTTCCTGAAATTGGGGGGATGTCTGGAGTGTTGCTGGATCTAGCAGATCAACCGCGCGGTGTCAAGCGTTAAATTCCTATCTCGGGATTTATTTATTTTGGCTCGAATTTTGCCGTCTGTGTTAGATGGCTTGCATGCCCCTTGGTGTCCATGACCATCCCTTTTACAAGCCCTTGTGGCGGCGCATCGTGCTGGTCATCACCGTGGCTTTATGGGCCGCATTCGAAACATTCTATGCCAAGGACGGGCTGTGGACAGCGATCTCGGTTGCCACGCTCGGCTATTCGGTCTGGTCCTTTCTGGTCATTTTTCCCAAACCAAAAGACTGATCAGGTCTTCGCCACTTTTTCCGCCATGTCGCGGCTGAGGATCAGGGTCATGGCGTTGCGGATGTCATCATGGCGGGCGAACAGTTTTTCGAGCACTGCTTCTTCCCAGGCAATGTAATGGGCGCCTTCGCCGAGCCGCACCGTAGCGGTTGCTAGTTTCTTGCGCAGGAATGCCAGTTCGCCGATGAAGAGTTTTGGGTCGACCTTGAAATGGCGTTTGGATTTCTCAATGTCGATTAAACCTTCGAGAACGTAGAAAAGTTTTCCCGGCGGCTCGCCTTCGACGGTAAGTTGGGTGTCGCCTTCCGCCGTGTGCCATGTCCCGGTTTTCACCAGCCTGCGGAATTGCCCGGGGGTCAGGCCCTCAAGGTTGCGGAACAGGTTCATCTCCTGGTCAGTCATGTCGAAGAGCCGTCCGTCGCGGATGATGATGACGAGAATTGTGATGTTGACCACGATGTTCATCACCGTCCAGACCATCGGGTTCCACAGTGGCGGGTCGAAGGCCAGGTAATAGTACAGCGACAACAGGGCATCGCCCACCGCCGCAAAAATCCTGAGCCTGATCTGGTCGCGGAAGAAAAAACACACAAGCGTGAACAGGGCGGCGACATGGACGAGGTTCTGGATGATGAAATTCATGTGGCGGGACTCAAGTGCAAAGCTTTGACCTGACGCATGGCAGACCAACTTGCAAGGCCCTTGCCGTCGCACGGGGCATGTGACTTGATGCGGAAAATTGGGAGAACACGATGGAATACCGGCAACTCGGGAATTCGGGCCTCAGGGTTTCGCTGCATTCGCTTGGCACAATGAATTTTTCCGGCGAAGGCTTTTTCGGCATGGCGGGCAGCGTTTCGCTGAAGGATGCCGGCCGTCTCGTTGATGTCGCCGCCGACCATGGCGTCAACCTGCTGGACACCTCCAATGCCTATACAACAGGCAAGTCGGAGGAGGCGCTGGGCGAAGTCCTGACAGGCCGTTCCAACCAGATGCTGGTCGGCACCAAAGTGCGCTTTGCCATGGGCAAGGGCCCCAATGAACAGGGCCTTTCGCGCTTTCACATCATCCATGAATGCGAGGCTTCGCTGCGCCGCCTGAAGCGCGGCCACATCGACATTTATTTCCTGCATGAATGGGACGGCCTGACGCCGATTGAAGAAACCATGGAGGCGCTCGACACATTGGTGAAGCAGGGCAAGGTCCGCTACATCGGGTGCTCGAATTTTTCCGGCTGGCACATCATGAAGGGCCTGATGGCGGCTGAACGGCGCAATCAGCAGCGCTTTGTCTGCCAGCAGATCCACTACACGATCGAGGCCCGTGAAGCCGAATATGAACTGGTTCCGATTGCCGTCGACCAGGGGGTGGGCATCCAGGTGTGGAGCCCCATTGCCGGCGGGCTTCTGTCCGGAAAATTCAGGCGCAATGCGCCGCCGCCGCAGTTGTCCAGACATACCGCAGGCTGGGGCGAACCGCCGATCCGCGACGAAGACCGCCTGTACCGGATCATCGAGGCATTGGTGAAAGTGGGGGAGGGGCGCGGCGTGTCAGCGGCCCAGGTGGCGCTGTCGTGGCTTGCCGGACGGCCGGGCATTTCATCGATCATCGTTGGTGCCCGCACCGAAGCGCAGTTGAAGGACAATCTTGCGTCGGCCTCACTCAACCTCACGGCGGAGGAACGCAAAGCCCTTGACGATGCCAGCGAGCAGCCGCTGATCTATCCCTATTGGCACCAGTGCAATTCGGCCGCCGAACGCCTTGGGCCAGCCGACCTGGCGTTGCACGCCCCGCACATTGCCAAGCGCCAACCCAGGATGTAGCGGCTGCGGCCAGTGACCGCGACTTCAGCCTCTGGCAACTTTTTCGGCCATGTCGTTGCTGAGGAGAGCACCCAGGGCTGCACCCAGGCCCTGGTCCTTGGCGGTGGCCGTTGTCAGATCGTGGTGTGACCAAGACACAAGTTTGGCGCCTTTTTCGGCTGTCACGGTTGCGGTTGCCGGTTTTTTTCGCAGATAAGCCAACTCGCCAATGAAAACCGAAGGAGCAAGCTTGATCTTGCGTCCTGCTTTATCGACCTCGACCTCGCCGGAAAGCACATAGTAAAGCCTGTCGAGGTTTTTCCCTTCTTCGGTCATCACCAGCTTTTCGCCGGCCACCAGCCACGTGCCGAGGCGCATGAGACGCCGGAACTGCCCCGGCGACAATCCCCGCATGTCCTGGTACAGCGACATTTCGTCATCGCTCAGCGTCGTCATGCGGCGGTCGCGCAGAATCATCGAGATCATGGCTATGTTGACCAGAACATTGGCAAAGGCCCAGGCCATTGCTTCCCACAGGGGTCGGTCAGCAACCGTGAAATAGTATCCGATGTAGGCGAAGTCGCCGCCAATGGCGAAGAAGCGCAATATGATCTGGTTTCGGAACAGGAAGCAGACGAAGTAAAGCAATGCCCCGACATGGATGAGGTTCGGCAACAGGACGTCAAGTGATGGCATGATTGCTCTGCCGGTCACTGACCGCTTTGCCGGTGACGCCGGATGTTTTCAGATTATCTTTGCTGCACACAACGCACGCCCCCGGTTCACCGCCAAGTTCAACAGTAACTCCATGGTTTAACAAAGCGCAAGCGGGTCAATTTGACCGGGGAGGCTTGACAATGACAATCATGCAGGGCGTTCACAATTGCATGGACATGTGCAAAGCTGTCCGCAAGGAAAGACCAGCGGAGTCCGGCGGCGTCATGGCAGCGAAAACCAATCTTACCATCAGTCCGCAACGGCTTTGGGATTCGCTCATGGAAACGGCGCAATTTGGCGGCACGCCAAAAGGCGGCATCAAGCGGCTCACGGTCTCCGACGAGGACAAGCGGGTACGCGACTGGTTCAAGGCGGAATGCCTGAAGCTCGGCATGACCGTCGAGATTGATGAAGTGGGCAACATGTTTGCGACAAGGCCCGGCAAGCGCAAGGACGTGTTGCCGATTGCACTGGGCTCGCATCTTGATACGCAACCAACTGGCGGCAAATTCGACGGCGTTCTCGGCGTGCTCGGTCCATTGGAAGTCATGCGCACGCTTGTCGACATGGGATATGAATCCAATGCGCCGCTGATGATTGTCAACTGGACAAACGAGGAAGGCTCGCGCTTTGCGCCCGCCATGCTCTGTTCCGGTGTTTATGCGGGCGTGTTCACGCCGGAATATGCCTATGCCCGCGAGGACCGCCAAGGCATCAAGCTTGGCGACGAGCTGGAACGCATTGGTTACAAGGGCGAGCACAAGGCGGGTGCAATCAAATTTTCGGCGATGTTCGAATTGCACATCGAGCAGGGACCCATCCTTGAGGCCGAGAACAAGATGATCGGCGTTGTCACGGGCGTGCAAGGCATGCGCTGGTATGAAGTGACGGTGCGCGGCCAGGAATCCCATACAGGGGCAACTCCCATGACCTTGCGCAAGAATGCCCTGCTCGGAGCCGCCCGCATGATCGAAGCCATCCATCAGGTTGGCATGGCCCATCTGCCGGGGGTGGCATCGGTCGGTTTGATCGAGAACCGGCCCAACAGCCGCAACGTGGTGCCGGGCGAAGTCTTCTTCACGGTGGATTTGCGCCATCCCGACGAGAGCATTCTCGACAAAATGGAAAGTGCTTATCAGGCGGCGCTTCCGAAGATCGCGTCTGAACTCAACCTTGAACTCGACGAAAAGCGCATCTGGAAATCACCCGCGGTAAAATTTGCGCCGGAGTTGATCCAATGCGTGCGCGACGGTGCCAAACTGGCGGGCTTTGCGACGCGGGAAATGGCCTCCGGTGCTGGCCATGATGCGGCCTATATCGCGCGCGTTGCGCCAACCACGATGATCTTTGTGCCGTGCCTCGGCGGCATCTCGCATAATGAGGCTGAGTCGACAACGCTTGAGGAATGTGGCGCAGGCACGCAGGTGCTGCTCAATGCGGTGCTGGCCCATGACGCCAGCCTACAATAGTTTCTGCGTTTCTTTCCAAAGGTCGGTCACGATCCTGGCGGCAGGTTTTATGCTGGCGATGTGGGCAAGTCCCCGGCCGGCGTAGAAACAGGCTTCGGTCACGTCACCGATGGCGTCGGAAGGCGGAGGCGAATCCGAGTAGCGCGGATACTCTTGCCCTGCGGCCCTGAAGACGATCTCATTCTCGCCGGGGCGATGCGGGGCGGCCGGACAGCCGGCAACCTCCCAGGCACGGAAAGTCGAATTGCGCAAGACGCCATGCATGGCATAGGGCCAGCCAAGGTCGAAACAATTGCTGTAAACTTGATCTTCCGGTCCGGCTGCAACAAGTGCCGCTTTGTAGGCGCTGTGCACATCTGATTCAGTGGAAGCCACAAAGCGCGTGCCCATCATCACGGCCTGGGCACCGGCCTTCAAGGCTGTCGCGATATCCACCGCTCCGGCGATACCGCCTGCGGCGATGACCGGAACCGAACCTGCCACCTGCAGGGTCTCGGCAAGCAACGTTGAAAGGGCAGTTGATGATTGCACATGGCCGCCCGCTTCGACGCCCTGGGCGATGACAAAATCGGCCCCCGCCGCAATGGCCGCCTGCGCACCCGCGGCCGAACCCACTTGAACGCCGACGCGAATGCCCTTGTTTTTGAGTGCCGCAATTGATGGCTGGTCGATGCCCCAGGACAATGTGACGGCAGGTATGCCGGAGTCCAAATACCAGCCGATACGCTCGGTGCCGAAACGCAGGACAAAATTGAGGAAGAAGGGAAGGCCTGTGGCCTTGAGTGCTTTGGCCTTTGCCAGGCCTTCGTCACGTTCCGTCCACGTGATGGCCAGCGATCCCATTCCGCCGCCGCGACCGACGGCTGTGGCCAGCGCCACGGTCGCCGCACTGCCGATCGGTGCTTGAAGAATTGGCGCCGTCAGGCCAAACCAATCCATGAATGGCGTAGTCATGGACGGAGCATAGATGGATTCATCACGTCATGGAAGTTCAGAACGGGCGCGGGAACTTGCCTTTCTGCTCACGTCGTGGCCTTCCGTCACCGGAAGCCTGGGAGAGGCGGCATTGCCACAAAGGCTGGTTGAACGCCTGTCGCATTTCGACAAATGCTGGGTTGCCGCCATTCCTGATGATCCCTTTGGCCGCAGCAATGTCTTTGCCCTGAAGCGCGGCAAATCCAATCGCACCATCGTGCTCACCGGGCATTTCGATACGGTACCCTTTGACGACTATGGCGAGTTGGCGGATCTCGCCTTGAAGCCCGACGCATTGAACAACGCGATCATAAAAAAACTCAAGGACAGCAACAGCCACCCCCTGGCGCTGTCCGACCTTGAAAGTGGCGTGTTTATTCCCGGCCGTGGCCTCCTCGACATGAAGGCAGGCCTGGCGGCGGGGCTTGCCGCCATGGAAGCCTATGACGGCGAAGTGAGCCTCTTGTTCATTGGCGTTTCCGACGAGGAAGAAAAATCCGCAGGGGCCCGCGCCGCCATTCCGCAATTGCAAGCCGTTGCGGCCGAACATGGACTCAAGATTGCCCTTGCCATCAATCTCGATTCGATCTCCGATCAGGGTGATGGTGCGAAGGGCCGCGTGGTCACCTATGGCTCCATCGGCAAGCAATTGCTGACGGCGTTCGTTGTCGGCAAACAGGCCCACGCCGGCTATCCGCAAGATGGCGCGAATGCCGCCTATATCATGGCCGAACTCGTGCGGGTGCTGGAACTTGCGCCGGATTTGTCGGAGACGACGGGCGATGAAGTGGCGGCCCCACCATCGACGCTCTTCGCCAAAGACTTAAAGCAGGGCTACAACGTCACTTCCCCCGCCCGGGCTTTTGCCTATTGGAACACCATGCAACACCGCCGTTCCGGCGCCGAAGTGCTCGACATCGCCATGAAGCTTGCGGCCGAAGCCGTTGCCGAAGCCTCGCGCAAGACGGGACATGACGTTACGCTGCGGCGCTATGCCGACATGGGGAAAAACGGCATGGCCATTGATCCCCGGCTTTCGCTGCCTGACCAGAGCCTCGCAGCGCTCAACGCATTTGCCGATGAAAGAAAGATCGATACGCCGACTGTGATTCTCGGCTTTGGGTCCATTCCCTATCCGGCGGTACTCCTGCGCGACGAAAAACTGCGGGCGCTGATTGAGAAGGCCGTTCAGCCTTTCGGATTGGGTTCGGTCAATTATTTTGCCGGAATTTCCGACATGAGCTTCTTCGGCGAGGCGGCTGGCGACCTTTCGGTTGTTGCCGCCAACACCCCGATCTGGGGCACGGGCTTCACCATGCCGGAACCGGGCGGCTATCCGTGCATCAATATCGGGCCCTGGGGCCGCGACTATCATCACTGGCTTGAACGCCTGCATGCGCCCTATGCATTTGAGACACTGCCAAAAGTCTTGCTGGCAGTGATTGCCGCAGTGGCCAAGAGCGGATAGAAGGCCAACGCAATTCAGGAGGAACGAATGGCATTGAAACGCATCGGACCCGGCAAGCGCATGAGTGCTGCCGTCATTCACAACGGCATGGTCTATCTCGCAGGCTTCACGCCGGACAAGGCGATTGGCAAATCAGTGGCCGAACAGACCAAGGACATTCTGGCGCAAATTGATGCCACGCTGAAACAGGCCGGCACCGACAAGACAAACATCGTGAAGGCCAATATCTGGCTCACCGATATCAAGACTTGGGCCGAAATGAATTCGGTCTGGGATACTTGGGTTGTCCAAGGCCAGACGCCGGCCCGCGCCACGGTTGAATCGAAGCTTGCGGCCCCGGGCATCGACGTGGAAATCATGGTGGAAGCTGCGATTGTGAAGAAGGCGGCGAAAAAGCCCGCCAAGAAAGCCAAGAAGGCAAACCGCAGGTAGTTAGCGCGAATCCTGCCAGCCGAACCACAAATAGGCACCCTTTAAATAGAGGGGCCGGAAGGCAGGCAGCGGAAATTTTGCGAGACGGCGCGTGATGACCGATGGAATGTCAGGCCGCGCCTTTTCGTTGAGCATCAGGCGCGCCACGGCCCGGCCCGACCATGTGCCCATGGCCACACCATTGCCGTGATAGGCGAGTGCCGTCCACACGGTCTTGTTGTCGTCGAGCGTCCCCACATAAGGCACGCGGTCCCGGGCAAGACACACAAAGCCCCGCCAAAAATGGGTGATTTCGACGCCGACCCATGCGGGGAAAAGACGATGGAACGCATTGGTGAGCGTGGCACGATAGGCAATTGCCGAGGAGTTTGATGAATCGGTGCCGCCGCGCCCGCCAAACAGAAAGCGGTTGTCGGGCAGCAGGCGGAAATAATGCAGGAGGTTGCGGCTGTCATATGCCATGGTCGAAGTGGTCCAGCCCTGTGCCTGCTTTTCATCGTCCGTCAGCGGCCTCGTCACGATGATGTTGGACAGGGCAGGCAGGATACGGCCCTGGTGACGGACCGAAACGTCCTCCGGCG
>JANNFZ010000035.1:0-2811 GCA_031380375.1 Hyphomicrobiales bacterium | reverse complement strand
CCGCGGCGCGCGGCGGCGTCAGGCGCTCGCCAGGAAGTGCAAAATGCGCCATGACAATGATGATGAGCGGTATGGTCGCCATCAACAGGCCGGCCACACCCGACGAAATATACTGCATGCCCCAGGTGATGGCGAAAAATGGCGCGGCATTGCCGACCAGCCCAAGCCAGCCATAAATCGTCAGTGTACGGAGGTCTTTCGGGAAAGGGGCCCGTTGCACCACGGCGACGAGAAACAGGATCGCGGCGCCAATGCATAGACGGCTGGCAGCGATCCAGGCAGGGGCGACATCGACAAGGGCGATCTTGCTCATCACGAAAGACGAGCCCCAGGCCACCACAAGCCCTGCCAGCAACATCCAGTCCACAAGTGTCACCCGATAGGGCATGATGAATTTCCCGCTGTTAACCTTAATGCCCGCACAATGAATTGCGCGGGATTGTAACGGCTTTCTGTGGCTTTGGTGCCACATTCGCCATGCGTCACAATCATGCCGCTATTCGGCCCGCCTCGCGCCGCGCTGGGGCGGCATCTTCACATCACCAAGAAGTTCACGTGTAACGAGGTGTGCGATGAAAATGTTCAAGATGATGGTGCTGGCGGGACTTGTCGTCTTGCCATTCGTGGCCGCTGCACAGGCAGCCGACGCTGACGGTCCGGTTGCAGCTGATCCCGGCATGACAGGGCTTTACCTCAGGGGTGATATCGGCTGGTCCATGTTAACATGGCAGGGTGGCGATGATGACAGCACATGGCTCGGATCCGCAGGCCTTGGCTACCGCTTCAATGACAATCTGCGCTCCGACATCACGGCGGACTGGTCGGGCAACTATGACATAGGTGCTGGCGACATTTCCACGCATGTCCTCATGGGCAATGCCTATTGGGACTTCGCAAACGGTTCAGGCTTCACGCCCTATCTGGGAGCCAGTGTGGGCTATGGCTGGGTCAATAGTTCGGGTGGTGCGTCTGATGACTCAGGCCTGGCACTTGGCGTGGCCGCAGGTGTCACCGCCGACATCACGACCAATCTTGCAGTCGATGTGGGCTATCACTTCAAGGACATCATGATCGATGGCGATGACGTGATGCAGCACGAGTTGACCACAGGGCTTCGCTTCAGTTTCTGATCCGCAATCGCGCGTGGTCACCGTTACAGCAACCGGCGTTCAAATGAACGCAGGTTGCTTTGGCGCGTTGAATGCAGCGCATCATGCATTCAGCAGCGCCATGATCTCCGCGCCCAATTGCATATCAGGTATATGCCCAAATGTCCGGCGACGGAGCCTGCCTTCACGGTCGATCAACAGCATGGTCGGCGTTCCCTGCATCGCATAAAGCTCCATGGTCGCCGGAATTGGGCTCGCGGGCATTTGCGGTTGATCAATGGCCACGGGAAAGGCAATGCGGTTCTCATGCAGAAATGCCTTCAGTGAGACAGGCCCCATGGCTTCGTGGTGCTCAAATACGGTGTGCAAACCGAGGACCGAAAGCTCGGCACCTTTGAACAGCGTGTGAACCTGGCGAAGCTGTGGAACAAGTTCCGACACGCAGCCAGGGCACAACATCTGGAATGCGCCGGCCACAATGACCCGCCCGCGCAATGCAGCCAGCGACAATCGGGTTTCAGAATTCAGCCATTGTTCAATGACCCATTCGGGAGCGGGTTGATTTTCTTCTGTCACAGGATCCCCACGCGACTGTTTTCCGATGTGCCTTGCGAACTCAAATTACTGCCTGCCTTTTCAAACGCATTAAAAGCGCAGAACCCTGACTCCATTACCCGCCGCTATCGCCACGGTCCAGACCCGTCCTTGTTCAGACGCGGGTTGCTTTGGCGCGTTGTATCCGGCGCGTTTATTCTTTGTACTTTAAGCACCTCACCAATTTGGATTGCGGCCTTCGAGATCAGCGTCAGAGGCAACCGATGGCGACTGCCTGATGGTCTGGTAGGGTGCCACATAGGCCATGCCGTATGCTTGTCCCACGGCCTCGGACAAAGCTGCCATTGCAACGCCGATGCCCAGTTTAGGCAGCGCCAGGAGTTGCAGGCTGGGGCGGCGGAAGGCGATCGGGGTGGTGTTGGTGATGGCGGTCATGGCGTTCTCCTATGGATCGGAGAATGGCAGTGCCAGCCCGTCAGGTCTTTGGCGCAGACCTGAAGAGTTCTGAAGAATGCTGAAGTTCGCTTTCCTGGAGGTTTCGGTTATCTTGGCCCCCGGGTGGGGATTTGCTGAATGGACCTGCAATTCGGACAATATCGGCTGAAGCCTGCGGAACGGCTGGTATTGGGTCCGAAAGGCCCCGTGGAGCTTTCGACGCGGTCCTTTGACATCCTCGCCATGCTGCTGGAGAAGCCGGACGTGGTGATCGGCAAGAGCGAACTCTTCGATGCAGTCTGGCCTGGGTTGGTGGTGGAGGAAAACACACTTCAGGTCCATATGTCGGTCCTGCGCAAGGCGCTCGATGCCGGCATGATCACGACGGTGCATGGCCGGGGCTACAAATACTCGGGGCCGAGGCCCGTAGCTGCAGCGGCAACACCCGCCGCAACAGGTGCTCCGCCACCGCCCAAACCGTCCATCACCGCTGAGATTGGCAAAAGGCAGTACGGCGATGGACGGTTTGGGCGGTGGCGGAGCACCTGTTGCAACTGGTGTTGCCGCTGCCGCAACGGGCCTCGGGCCAGCGTATTTGTACCCCCGCCCGTGCACCGTTGTGATCATGCCGGCATCGAGCGC
Source organism: Hyphomicrobiales bacterium (assembly GCA_031380375.1). GTDB lineage: Bacteria > Pseudomonadota > Alphaproteobacteria > Rhizobiales > Aestuariivirgaceae > Aestuariivirga. The sequence continues at coordinate 70 of JANNFZ010000035.1, read as the reverse complement.
CTTGCGCAGCGCCGACATATGGACCTGAAGTGTGTTTTCCTCCACCACCAACCCAGGCCAGACTGCATCG
>JANNFZ010000586.1:0-7021 GCA_031380375.1 Hyphomicrobiales bacterium | reverse complement strand
TCGAGAGGCTCGCTTCACCACGAAGTACACGAAAACGCACGAAGGACTCACGAAGAACGGAGAAGAGCAAGAAGTCGCCTTGACCACCGGTCTTTAACAGGCGCATTCGAATGCTGTTCTCCGCTCTCTGTTCTTCGTGTTCTTCGTGTCCTTCGAAATCTTCGTGGTTTAGTGAGCCCCTCGGAGAAGACGCGCTGCAGATCCAGACGTCCACCCCCAACGCCCATCGCCAGAACCATTCCCCTTTTTCGGCCCGGTTCTTGTGTTATACTCAGCGTTCGCGAAGAATTGGAAACAGCGTAAACATGCGCTCCGTGTCAACCGCAACGCCTTCGGCGTCGCTGCGCGTGCAAGAGCCGAGGCGAAGATTTTCCGCAACCGTCAAGCCGCCAAAAAGCCGTCGTCCTTCCGGGCAATGGGCAATGCCGAGACGCACGATCCTGGTTGAAGGCAGATTTGCAATGGTCTTGCCGGAAAACAGAATGTCTCCGGAACTCAGGCGTGACAACCCCGAGATTGTCCGCAGCGTCGTGCTCTTTCCTGCACCATTGGCGCCAAGCAGTGCCACCACTTCACCCTCGTTGACCTGCAACGATACGCCCTTCAATGCGCGAACGGCATTGAACCTCACCTCGAGATCACGGACTTCAAACAATGCTGAACGCGCCTCATTCATGTCCAAGATAAGCCTCCCGGACGCGCGGATTGCGGCGCACCTCTTCCGGTGTGCCAACACAGATGACCTCGCCGGTCGCCAGCACCTGAATGCGCTCACACACGGTCATGATGAGATCCATATCGTGCTCGACCACCACGACAGTAACGCCAAAGGTGTCGCGAATGGAACGTATCAACCCAACCAACACCTGGGTTTCGCGGGAATCCAGCCCGGCAGCAGGTTCGTCAAGCAGGAGCAATTGCGGTTGAGTGGCAAGAGCCCGGGCAATTTCCAACCGACGCTGATCGCCGTAAGGCAAATCAGCCGCAAAACGGTCTGCCTGCGGCGTGAGCCCCATAAAATCAAGAAGCTTCGCGGCAATATCCCGGGCTTGCCCGAGGCGGGATTGATATTGCTTGCCGCGTACCACGGCATTCAGAGGGCCGATGGGATGGCGCAGCTGTGCGGCTGCCAAGACATTGTCGGACACCGTGAGTGAGGAAAACAACCTTGAGCCCTGAAAAGTCCGTGCAATTCCGAGTTCAACGATGCGGGCAGCAGTGAGGCCAATGACGGATTGGCCCCTGAATTTTACCTGGCCGGCGTCTGGTTTGGAAAAACCCGTAATCAGATTGAAAAAAGTACTCTTGCCCGAGCCATTGGGGCCGATCACACCAAGTATTTCATTCGCACGCAGGGTGATGGCATGGTCATGCAAAGCCACAAGTCCGCGAAAGGCTTTTGTCAACCCCGACGTTTCCAGCAAAAAACCGTTGCCATCAATGGTGCGGTTGGGCTGCAAATCCAGCATCTCCTGATATACAGCGCATTATCGTCCCCCAGTCATTGTTTGCCCCGCATCAACTCTGCAACAAGCGTTGCTGTCTCGGCTTGACGGCAATAGCCCTTGAATGCCGCAAGCGCATTGCTGTGCCGGGATTGCGTATCTGTCGTGCAGGCGTCAACCGGACAGACCATCCGAAATCCCCGGTCAGCGCCGTCGCGCACGGTGTGGTCGATGCATTGATCTGTCAGGAACCCGGTCACAACAACGGTGTCAATGCCAATATTGCGCAAGAGATATTCAAAGATTGTCGAATTGAACAGGCTCGACGAGGTCTTGGGCAATGTGATTTCATCTTCCATCGGACGCAGTTCGTCAATCACTGATGTTTCCGGGCTGCCCGGAGCAAAATGAAAATCCGACTGCTTGTAGTCGAGGCTGCGGTCACGCCCGTCCTGCGTCAGGCTGGCAATCACCGTGAACATGACTTCGGCTTTCGACTGCCGGGCAGCGGCAATTATGCGGGCAATGTTGGGGACAACGATTTGACTTGCGGATTGGTGGAAATGCGGCCGGGAAACAGCCGCAGCCTGATTGAAAATTCCTTTTTGCGCATCGATCACAATGATTGTCGTTGTCGATGGTTCAAGCGGCGCATGCCGGGCGGGCAGCACATGTTTCATTGCTGTGCTCCCGCAAAGGCGGCGTAAGCTTCACGAATGATTGTTGCAAGCCTTTCGCCCCAGGCTTTTTGCCCAAGCGCTGTCGAAATCAAATCCTGTCGCAACTCGAATTCAGCGTAGGGAATTTTACGCGCCTCTGCGTGAACCGGAATTGAATAGTCCCGCAACATGTCGACACCATATGGTTCGTTCCGTCCGACATCAATGTCTGGCATCTTTTCGATGGCGGCGAGAACATGGTTTGTGAACCGAACATCAGCGTCATAGCACAGGCCAACATGCCAAGGGCGGTTTGAAGGCCGCGCCACGAGGCTGGGTGTGAAACTATGCATGGAAAGGAGCACCGTTGGAAGTTTCGACGCTTGCCGCCGGTCAAGCCGGGACGAAATTTCGAGATGATAGGGTGCTGCTATTTCATTGATCCGCATGTTGCGTTCGAATTGATCAACCCCCTGGTTCCGTGGAACCGCCGTTCCATCGGAAACCGAAGCGATGGAATCAGGGGAAGTGGTGAGACGGTTGCATTCGACCACCAGGCGGGAATAGCGCTGGAAAACCAATGGCGCCTCAAGCACATCAGCAAGGACTTCCGAGACACCCATGATGCCGATGTCGATGCCAATGTGGCGCTCCAGTTCACTGCGTGGCAGTCCAAGATCATTCAATGCCATGGGCACAGCATTGCCGGCATGGTCACAGATGATCAGAAACGGCGACAGCGACTTGCCGTTGCGCACGCCAACCGGCGGAGGATCAAATTGCCCCAGCAGTTTTTCTGCACGGCGGGTTGTTTGTGCCATGATCAATAGGCCTGCGCATAGATGCGACAGAGTTCATCCATTTCGGTGTTGGCGGTCATCGCCAGTTCACCGCGCTTGTGCATGAGATAGGCTTGGCTCAGCATTGGCCCCATCCAGCCGACAGCTTTTTCATCGCTTTCGAGAGCATTGAGTGCCTCACCGAGCGTCCGCGGCAGATCACCAATGCCCCTGGCGGCGCGCTCCTCCGCGCTTAAGGTGCCGGGATCACCACTCGAAAGATATGGAACCGGAAGTTTATCCTGAATGCCTGCCAGACCAGCATAGACCAGCATTGCCAATTGCAGATAGGGGCTGGCCGTTGCGTCAGCGGCGCGATACTCGAGGTTAAAACGTTTGCCGACGTCCACACCATCCATTTCCGGAAACGGGCAGATGCGAAGAAGGGCTTCCCGGTCACGATCCGCAAGATTGGCATAATAGGCCGACCATGAATGCGGCTTCAGCCTCTCGTAAGAGATGGCACTTGGCGCGGTGATTGCACACAATGCAGGGGCGTGGCGAATAATGCCCGCCGCAAACGATGCTGCAACCGAACTCAAGTTTCCTGGGGCTCCTGCTTCGTAGGTGGCGGGACGTCCCTGCCGGTCAATCAGGCTGAAATGAATATGAACGCCATTGCCGACAATGCCGCGTGTAACGACGGGGGAAAAACTTATGTGATGGCCATGATGGCGGCCGACCGACCGGCATATCTCACGGAGCTTCACTGCCTGATCAGCTGCCGCGAGACCCAAGGCCGGGTCAATGGTGACCTCAAACTGCCGGGGACCGAATTCCGGAAGAAACGTATCCGGTGCAATGTTGTTTGCACGCATGACCGCTATCACATCGCCAATAAATGGCTCCAGTCCACGCAAGCTGCTGACCGCATAGGAATCGCCCGGCCTCTCGCTGGCATTGTCGATATGAAACTCATGTTCAAAACTGGCCAAGATGCGCAAGCCAGTTTGCGCCTCCAGATCGGTCAAAGCACGCTTCAGAAAACTTCGCAGACAACATTCCCAGGGCTCACCCTTCAATGTCAGAATGTCTCCAAGCATGAAGCGCTCAACCGGAATGCTTTCACCGAGATCAATTGTCACCGCACCCTCGGCACGGGGCACCATCATCAAATCTCCCGACGCACCAAATGGCGTTGCCGGAATCCGGCCAAGACAATTGATCATCACGTTGGTCGGCGTCCAGCCAACACCAAAGCGCATTCGGTTCGCCAGCTCGCGAACCGGAAAGCCCTTGCCACGCACCTGGCCGGCAATATCACTGCAGCAAATCGTTACAATATCTTCGCGCTCAACAGCCATTTCTGATCCACCAGCCCGACATTGCGGAGCACGATACCATATGAAGTATATAATACAATATATTACATTTATGAGTTATCAGTAACTTTTGTTCCAGCCAAAAAATCGAAATTTGAAGGCATAAGGAACTACGGCAAGAGCTTGGAACGAACGCTTTCGATCGTCTCATAGCGGGCGCGCGCAATGGGCCATTGCCGCGCGTCAATTGACAGGGCCATCGCCTCAACCAGCGCAATAATTCCAATGAGACTATCCCATGGCGAGGGAACGTCAACCCGCGCGCGCAGAACAATTTCAGCAACCTGCGCCACCTCCGACATCCACTGATCAGTAAACAAAGCCACGACTGCGCCACGCTTCCGGGCAATTTCTGCCGTGCGAACCGTGTCCGCCTGATACCGCCTGATATCAAATATAATCACCACGTCCTTGCGCTTGATCTCTGCAAGTTCGTCGGCACGCCGAGGCAAGCCTTGCGAAAACAACCGCACACGGGTGCGGGTCTTGCGCAGGTGGAACTCAAGGTGGCGGGCCGCGGGTTCCGTGAAATCCCCGCCAAATATGAAAACCTGGCGCCTTTCGTCAATCAGGAGATCCGTCAACCGGGCAATGTCAGCCACGCTCGCCATGGCCATGGAGGCTTCCAAAACAGCAACCAGGCTTCGCGACAACTCGGCCAACGCCGGCGACGATCCGCCGACATGCGGTCGTGTGAGCGGATATTCAGATCGGGCTTCCATCTCTTCGCGGAGCGCCCGCCGAAATTCAGGGTATCCGGGGAACCCAAGTTTGGCGACAAAACGCAAAATTGTCGGGCCGCTGACCTTGGCGCGCTCGGCAAACAACGCCACTGTTTCCATGCCCGTTGTTGGGTATCGCGCCAGCAGCGCACGCGCAGCGCGGCGCTCGGCTTCACTCAACGAAGCCATGCTTGCCGTCACGCGATCGGCCAGTGTTGCCTGGCTTTTTTGGCCAGCACCACCTGCCGCAGGTCGCTCGGTGTCATTCATCCCACAGCCTCCAATAGCCAGTCGATCATTGGCAAGTTATACACACTCTTCCAATTTCTGTAATATCCATTACAAGTTAATCCTGAACCCCCAATGATCCGGAGACAATGATGCCAGCACTGCCACCAATCGACGCTTCGAACGGCGCGTACCGTGAACGAAAATTTGAGCGGGGCCGCACCGCACTTTTGAACATCGACATGCAAAACGGCGAGTTCAACCCGAAGATTCTCAAAAGTGCCCGCACCGCAGGCACGCGAGAGTCGAAAAAACGCGCTTTCTATGAACGCATCGCAGAGACCGTGCTTCCAAACCAGGCCCGCCTGCAGGATGCCGCGCGGGCCGCTGGTATTGAAGTCATATTCACTGTCATTGAAAGCCTCACGCAAGACGGACGCGATCGCAGTCTCGACCACAAAATCTCGGGCCTCAATGTTGCGAAAGGATCATGGCAGGCCAAAGTCATCGAGCAGGTCGGCCCACGCGGCGATGAAATCATCATACCCAAAACTGCGTCGGGAATTTTCAACGCCACCAACATCAGCTATGTCTTGCGCAACCTCGGCATCGATTACCTCGTGGTCTATGGCGTGGTGACAGACCAGTGTGTTGAATCGGCAATCCGGGATGCCGCAGATCGTGGTTTTCTTGTCACCCAGGTTGAAGATTGCTGTGCCGCCGAAACGGCGGAAAACCACGCCGCCTCAATCGAAGCAATGCGTGGCCATTACTGCCGAACCCGTTCAACTGACGAGGTCATTGCTGAAATGCTGGCAGACTGAAATTGTGCAAGCAAATTCATTCTTCAGAATAGTCCCGAGGCCACTGGCATCGCGTGAAAAACAGGTTCAGCCGGAGGTCAGGGATTTGCCGCTCTCGGCATCAAAGAGATGAACCAGTTCCAGGTTCGGCGTGACCTTCATGATGTCGCCAGGCTTGCTGTTGACACGTTCGCGGAACACACCAATCACGCGTTGGCCAGCCATCGTGCCGATGACCTGGGTTTCCGAGCCCGTGGGCTCAATCACTGTCACCGCCACCGGCAAATTGCCGCCAAGCGAGAAGTGTTCTGGTCGCACACCATAAATGGCAGCGCGGCCATCGGAACCCTTTGGCGCCTTGGCCAATGGCAATTTTGTTCCGTCAGTTGTTTCGAACCAGGGTTTGGCACGGCCACGGATCGTGCCTTTGAACATGTTCATGGCAGGCGAACCAATGAAACCCGCGACAAAGTGATTGTCCGGCCGATCGTACAGTTCAAGCGGTGAGCCAACCTGTTCGACAATGCCATCATGCAATACCACTATTCGGTCCGCCATCGTCATGGCCTCCACCTGGTCATGGGTGACATATACTGTTGTTGTTTTCAGCCGCTGATGAAGTTCCTTGATCTCGGCCCGCATCTGCACGCGCAGCTTGGCATCAAGATTGGACAGTGGTTCGTCAAACAGGAAAACCTTCGGATCGCGAACGATGGCGCGGCCCATCGCGACACGCTGCCGTTGGCCGCCTGACAGCTGGCGCGGGTAGCGATCGAGATAGGGAACGAGATCAAGAATCCCGGCGGCCTTGCGAACCCGCGCATCAATCTCGGAACGTGGCGTGCCGCGGAGGTAAAGCGCGAAGCCCATGTTCTGGGCCACCGTCTTGTGCGGGTAGAGCGCGTAGTTCTGAAACACCATGGCGATGTCGCGCCGACGGGGCTCGAGGTCGTTGACGACCGTGTCGGCAATGCGGATCTCGCCCTCGCTGATCTTCTCGAGC